>JAFLJY010000284.1 GCA_022712755.1 Gammaproteobacteria bacterium | reverse complement strand
AGCGGGGCGTTTTGGGCGATGGTCTGGCACAGGGCTTCGACAGTGTCATCCAACTGGTCAAGGGTGGTCACCTCATTGACCAGCCCGGTGCGTGATGCATCAAGGGCGTTGAGGCGCCGGGCGGTGAAAATCATTTCTTTGGCAACGGGCGGGGACACCACCGACAGCAGTTGGCCAATGCCTTCAACCGGGTAGGCCAGACCCAGTTTTGCCGGTGGCAGACAGAAAATGGCGTTTTCGGCAGCCACACGCAAATCGCAGGAAAGGGCAATGGCAAGGCCACCGCCCATACAAAAACCGGCGATTTTGGCAATGGTTGGTTTGCTGGTGTTGGCAATGGCCTCAAAAGCCCTGACGTTGAGGTCCTCATAGGTCCGGGCGGCCTGGGTATTGCTGCGGTTGGCAGAAAACTCGGTAATGTCGGCGCCGGAGGAAAAGCAGCCGGACCCGCTCAAAACGATGGTCCTGATTTTCTTGTTTTGATCAAACATTTCAATCAGTTGAGGGATATCGCGCCACATTTGGGCAGAAATTGCATTTTTGCTCTCTGGCCGGTTGAATTGTATATGGCCAACAGTTTTGTCTTGCCAGGATTTAATGTGTGGATCGGATGATTTATCGGCCATGCAACAGTGCTTTTTGGTGAAAACGACAATGTGATTAATGATAGGCCTTCAAATTTTCTTGGCAGCCTCCATATATTCACTTAATTGGTGTATAGTACACTGACGTCAGTTCAGGAGAAAAAAATGTCGCATAGCTCACCATCCAAGCAGGCAAAAGCCCCGATGCTAAAACTGGTTGATCCGGTTTGGGGGCGCATTCGCTCAGAGGCAGAAGAAATTGCTGCTGGTGACCCGACCCTTGGCGGCTTTATTTTTGGCGCGGTTCTCAACCATGAGAGCTTTGAAGATGCGCTGCGTCATCGCCTTGCCCGACGGCTTGGCAACATTGATATTTCCAACGATCTGATTAAGCAGGCGATTGGTGATGCGCAATCAGCTGAACCTTTGATGGGTGAGCGGGCGCGGGCAGATATTTTGGCGACATTTGAGCGCGATCCGGCTTGCCACCGTTATATTGATCCGTTTTTGTACCACAAAGGCTTTATGGGTCTGCAAATTTACCGGGTGGCGCATCAACTGTGGAAAATGAAGCGCAAGGACTTTGCCCTGCATCTTCAGGCGCGGTGTTCGTCTCTGTTCAGCATTGATATCCACCCGGCAGCCCGGGTCGGAAAGGGCATTATGATCGATCATGCCCATTCGATCGTAATTGGTGAAACCGCTGTGGTAGGTGATGATGTTTCGATGCTGCATAGTGTTACTCTTGGCGGCACCGGTAAAGACGATGATGACCGGCATCCCAAAATCGGTGATGGTGTGTTGATCGGGGCCGGGGCAAGCGTTTTGGGCAATATTACCATTGGAGGTTGCTCGCGAATTGCGGCTGGTTCAGTGGTTTTGATGGATGTGCCCAAGAATCGCACAGTGGCCGGGGTGCCTGCCAAAGTGGTCGGATATGCCGGTTGTTCGGAGCCAGCGCGCACAATGGATCAGAATTTCTCTGAAACTGAGTGATTTTTGCCCATTTTTGCCGTCAGGGTCTTGTCATACCCGCGCAAGGCGCGTTAGAGGGGTGAGTATCGTTTTTTCTCTACCATAAGGCTTTGCCGTGACACCTGAAGAAATCGCCAAACTTACAGCTTTTTTGCAACGCAAATTTCAACTGACCACTATTGAGGTGCGCAAACGCCCGATGAAAAGCGATTCATGTGAAGTTTTTATTGGTGATGAATTTGTCGGTCTGATGTATCGGGACGATGAAGATGATGATGATCTGTCCTATTCGTTCTCAATGGCTATTCTGGATTTTGACCTGGAAGATGACGAGGCCTAAACACCCTGGCGTTTATAGATTGTTGCCAGCAGGTTTTGTATGGTTTTGTGAACCTGCTGCCACTGGTTAATCTGCGAGCGCGGAAATTTGTATAACATTGTCAGGCGTGAACTGATCGGCATTTGTCGACTGCAAAGCCGGGTGCCGTGGACCGAACTTTGCAACTCGCAACGGATGAGAAAGCCAGGGTCTTGCAGATCATCGGTGAACAATTCAATACTGCCATAGGGTGATTTCGGCTTAAAGCGATAGCGGAGAAGCCCTGATGAGTGAGTGGCCGCAGGGGCTGCAATGTAATAACGAAAAATGTCGTTCAGTCGGTCGCGGTCGGACAGGAAGCTGGTACGCTTTGAAATGCTGGCCAGCAGCCATTCTGACATATCGCTCTTTCTGGTAAAGGCGACAGGGGCCTGATCTGGCAGCCAGTTCAGGGGTATGACCAAGTTGATCTTTTTAACAGATCTAAGTGCATTGCGCGAAACTTTGACAAGCAAATAGTCAGGGATTTCAAACTTTCCATCTTCAAATCTTACATGAACTGGTGTTTTTACCGGATTTTGCCGTGTGTGGTCGGCAAAAAGAATATCGGGGTTTTTCAGAAAGTAAAAAGCCATTATGCCCCCGGCGATGGAAAACAACCCAACCAGCAGCAGCAGTGACAGCGCCGTCATTGATCGCTCTTTGATGGAGGGTTTTAAATATCGTTGATTGCGGGTCATGAGGTGTCGGGTTTTGGAGCTGGTATGAGAATTGCTTGATTGGGATAGGAGAAAAGTTGTGGGTTATTATAGCACACACTTTGGGAGAAATTGCGACTGTAACAGCAGGTTACAAGCACTTCTGGGTCACTTTGAACCGGAAGGGCCAGTCCAGGTAATTGAATTTGTTGCGTTTCAGTTTGTGTTTGTAATTCAAACAAAACCTGAAACACTCTAGTGAGTTGGTTTGATGGGTATTGCATATGTTTTTGCACTGGTGACCGGGTTTGTTTCTGCCGGTTTTATTGCCAGTTTGTGGCCTTTGCTTTCGCGGCGGGAAGTTTCATTTGGTTTATTGTATCCAGTTGGCAGGCTATTGCTGCTTGAAGTGTTTGTGGTGGCACTTTCAATGCCGGTGCTGTTGTTGAAACTTGGCGTTGCCCAGATCAGGGCAGGGCGGTTTGTTTCACTTGCCTGGAGCGCGATAATTGGCGCGGTATTTTCTGGTTTTTTTCAAGGTGTCGCTTTACTGTCCCTGATGTATTAAACCAGACAGGGACAGGTTTCATGGCACTTTATGAACTGGACGGCGAGCGTCCGCAAACGCCAGATGATGGGGCTTTCTGGGTGGCTGAGACCGCAGCTGTGATCGGTAAGGTGGTTTTGTGCAACAACAGTTCAGTATGGTTTGGTGCGGTACTGCGTGGAGACAATGAGACCATTACCGTTGGTGAAAATTCAAACATCCAGGATGGGTGTATCTGCCACACTGATATGGGTTACCCTTTGACGATTGGTCGTGATGTCACCATTGGGCATCAGGCTTCTCTACATGGGTGTACCATTGGTGATGGATCGCTGGTGGGTATGGGGGCAACAGTGTTGAACGGTGCAAAAATTGGCAAAAACTGTGTGATTGGAGCCCATGCGCTTGTCCCGGAAGGCAAAGAAATTCCCGACAATAGCCTGGTGGTTGGCGCGCCGGGACGGGTGATCAAAACTTTGGGGGATGAGCAAGCCGACTTGCTGAAAAAATCTGCTGATAGTTATGTGAAAAACCACCAGCGCTTTAAAAGCGGGCTGAAAAAACTTTAAAAAAATCGAGCCGATCCTGGGTGGGAACAGGATCGGCTCTAAAACCCGGTCAGGGGGGGGATGGGGAGGGTTGCCGACCGGGTCGTTCTGTCTGTTTTGGCCGTGCTCAGTCCTTGCCGGCAGCGGTTGTAAGGGCGACCGAGATACCGCGGTTGGTTAGCGATACCCATTGATTCGGATTACTTTGAGCCTGGCGTTTAATGTAGGTGTATCCGGTTTTGTCCCAGGTGCGGATATCATCGCGGCGGTTATCGAGAGCGATGTCGCCGCGGTCGGTGCGTACGGTCAAGACTGCGTGGCCGCCACCGTTCTCATCGAGAACTACAGTAATGAGGAGAATTTCGGCCGGGAATCCCAGACCTTCCAAATAACGTTTCTTTTGCAGGACATAATCTTCGCAGTCGCCGGCACCAGTTGGGTAGGTCCAGAATTCAGGCACATCATAAAGGTCCTGATCGGTAATTGGAGCGACAGTTTTGTTTACGTATTTGTTAACCTCGTGCAGAACTTTCCAGTTCTTTTCAGTCAATACAACCTGGCGTGTCGTACCACCCAGGTTTTTGCACTCGTTGCTGTTCAAAGCGCAAAAATTCACGTAACCAATAGGCGACAATGCTTTGCCATAGACTGGTGTAAAAACGGCAGATTTAGTGGCTTCGAAGTTTTTTAAAGCCACAGTTTGTGCGACAGTGGTAGTTGGTGCAGCACCTAAAAAGGCGGCGCAGAGCAAAGCACCTGCTGCTTTTTTTACATTTTTTGTAATTGTTGAGTTTGACATTTTGTATTCCCCATTCCCTTGTTATTGGAAGGACAATACGACAGCTGTTTTGAGATTCAGATAAGTTGGCAGGCCAAGTTTTAATGGTTATTCTGGCAAATTGTTAACCATCCTGACCCTGGGGACAAGGTGGTCAGGCAACTTTTTCTGACAGGGAAACTTCGGTCAACGGGCGAATGAACTCAATTGCAATGCCCTCTTCTATGTAGCGAACAACGCGACCGCGCATTTTGCCAAGTAAAACATATGTTCCCAGATTAGGCATGATGTCAGTTTTGACCGCAGCACCACTAAGAGAAATGTCGATCACCTCGGTTTTGTACATGCGCCCGTCCGGCATGGTGATATGAGAATTGTTGTCTTTTGGTTCAAAACGTTCATGGCGGCGCTGGCTGGCAGCATCTTTGTCGTGTTCAGAAAGCCACTTCAGTTTTTGCTCAAGCCGTGAGCGGCGGGACTCATTTGCGATAAATTCAAGACCGATACCGCCATCAAATTCAGCAATGACATTTGCTTCGACCCGACCAATTTCATCGATATAGGCGACAATCTTTATCCCGGCAGGGGCTGTGACCTGCGTCAGTATAGTAGCGCCCTCTGTCGAGATTTGGGCAATCTGAAACGGATGCTCGGTTTGGTCAGGCAGCATAAGTCTGCCAAATAGAACCTGATGGGCGCCATCAGATTGACCAGCGTCTTGTTGTTCAGATGATTGTACGGGTATATTCACGTTGTTTGATTACCTGAAATTGTCACCAATACCGCCGTAACAGACGTAAATCAGCAAGGCAGTTATTCTGCCAGTATTCTAGGCCTGTCAGGTAAATGTACCGTTAACTTTTAGGTGACGGGAAAACAATGTGGTTTTTTACGGTCTGCCGCCGTCAATGATTTTCAGGAACGGTGGCGTTTTGGCTTGCCTGGTGAATTCGGAGGTGCGTGAAGTGCCCAATTGGTCGTCAGGAAGGGACTCGGTCCATATCTTTCGCATGGATGAGATTTCAAAATTTACGAGAGTCTGGGTGCCCAACCAGTCTGGTGTCTGAAAGGGAACGACGGCTGCTAAAATCTGTATTGCCCCGGAGTTGGTGTCCTGAATGGGGAAACCAATAAATTCGATGCCTATTTCCGTACCCAGACTGCTGATGGCTTTAAAGCGCGCCACACAGGGTTGTAGCGAGGCAACGATCATATCGAAGCCCGATAACATGGTCTGGCGTTCAAAGTCTGGCCAACCAGATAGAACGTCGTTGCCAGTTAACTCCTGGCCCCACAGTCTGCAAATACCCGTTCCAGCCAGTCGCCACTGGTAAATTTGCGTGGCTGCATCGCGTTCAAGAATACTTAGATTTGGCAGTATTTTGGCGACTTTCTTTAAATCAAGGTCCTGCTTTTTGGCAGCCGCCATTTCACCGCGAGCAGCTTCCCAAAAACGAAACAGCGTCCGGCTTGAAGGGTGCATGATGTCGGCAGGAATTTTGGATTTCTGCTGGTTGTCGTAAATGAATTCCATGGCTTTGCGCTTTTTGTATAAGTGTGTCATTGCTGTACGTTGTGCCTCTACAAATGCATGCACCGTGCCAAGAAAGACAAAAGAGCTAAAATTGACCGAAAAACTTTCTGATCAATATCCGTTGGAGCCGGAACCGGCGCAGCCGATGTTTAATGTGCCCGGTATCATCATTGTCCTGATTGGTAGTTTCATCGCGATTCATGTGGTCAGACAACTGATAAGCCCTGAAATGGATGAATGGCTGATCTTGCGCTTTGCTTTTTCGGCCGGCCGTTTTTTTGATGTTTCACAAATTCTCGGCGGGCCATTTCCCGGCGGGACTGGTGCAGCGGTGTGGAGCTTTTTCAGCCATATGTTTTTGCATGGCAGTTGGGAGCATTTGCTGATTAACAGCCTCTGGATGCTGGCTTTTGGCAGCGTTGTTGCCCGGCGTTTTGGCTGGTTACGGTTTTTGCTGTTCAGTCTGGTTGCAGCGGCTCTTGGTGCGGTTGGCAATCTGGTGATTTATTAGGGTGAGATCAGCCTGATGATTGGCGCGTCTGGGGCAATTTCCGGTCAGATGGCAGCAGCAATCCGGTTGATGTTTTCATCACCGGGCGGTTTGTCCAATATGCAGCAGACAGATTTCTCTGGCATTCGGGTTTTGTCGCTGTTTCAACTGGTGCAGGTGCCTGGTGCGGTGATGTTTATCGGTGTGTGGCTGATTTTGAATCTGGTTTTTGGCTTGAGTGGATTTGGCACCGGTGGCGGTATTGCCAGAATCGCCTGGGAGGCTCATCTGGGTGGCTTTTTGGGTGGGCTGTTGCTGTTTGGGCTGTTTGACAGACGGGGCAATTGATCAGCCTTTTTTGTAAACCTCAGTCGGGTCGAAAAGTGGTTCTCCGCCGATATCTTTCAGACCGACAGTATTATCTGCATTTAGCC
>JAFLJY010000183.1 GCA_022712755.1 Gammaproteobacteria bacterium | reverse complement strand
CAAAAAAGGTGATTGTTGCGCGCCAACTTGTTGTGACGGAGATGGTCAGACGGTTGATAATTTCAGCATGATTGGCGATGCCTATGAAGGGGCAGAGGGTTATGTTGCAGATGCAGATTATAACCTTGGTTGCGGGTTGCCGGTCGAACATGCTGATATTTCAGTGGGCGACACGGTGCTTGATCTGGGCGCCGGGGCCGGGCTGGATGCTTTTATTGCCCGCCGGGTTGTTGGTGAAAAAGGTCAGGTGATCGGCGTTGACATGACCACGGAAATGGTTGCCAAGGCGCGAGAGAATGCGGAAAAACTGTCATATGATAATGTTGATTTCCGACTTGGAGAAATTGAGCACATGCCGGTGGAAACCGATAGTGTCGATGTGGTTGTTTCAAACTGTGTTCTTAATCTGGTGCCTGACAAGCAACAAGCCTTTGCAGAAATCTATCGGGTATTGAAGCCTGGGGCACATTTTTGTATTTCCGACATTGTTGCCTCGCAAGTTCTGCCAGACTGGACAGCTCAGGTCGCAGCTCTGTATGCCGGGTGTATTTCCGGGGCAATCCCAAAGGATGATTACCTCAAATTGATTGCCGGGCAGGGGTTTGAAACTGTGGAAATAAAAACATCCCGCCGCATTGAGATACCAGAGGAAGTTGTTGCCGAAGCAGCAAGTCAGGCACAGATTGCCGATGCAAAAGTCAAGGACCTGCATGTTTTATCCATTACAGTAACCGGTAAAAAGCCGCTCTAAATCTCTTTCCAGCGCTCAAGGGCTTTGTCGTCCTTGTCGGTTGCCTCGACCCACTCATCCGATGTGCCATCTTTGTGGTGTTCTTTTTTCCAGAACGGGGCGTTAGTTTTAAGGTAATCCATCAGATATGAAGCAGCCTCAAAGGCAGCCTGGCGGTGGCTGGAGGTGGCGATGACCAGAACGATGTTTTCACCGGGCGCTATTTTGCCATAGCGGTGAATGACGATCAGTTGGTCAAGGGGCCAGTGATCATAGGCACGGGTCGCGATGCGTTTGATTTCTGCTTCCGCCATACTGGCATAGTGTTCCAGCTCAAGGGCGGCCAATTTGCCGCCTTCATCGCGGCACAGGCCGGTGAACGTAACAACCGCACCGACATTGGGGCGGTCTCTGGTGGCACGCTTGAGGATTTGTGCGGTATCGAAATCATCTGACTGGATGCGGACGATTGGACCCTTGGGACTGGTTGGCATTTCAGCCTCCGGTCATGGGTGGGAACAGGGCAATTTCATTGACGCCTGCAAGAGGCTGTGAGAAATCGCTGCAGTGTTCACGGTCAAGAGCAACCCGGACGGCGCTGGGGTTTTCAAGCGCGTAATCAAATTCTTCTCCACGGGTTTTCAGCCAGTTCAGAAACCCTTCAACAGTTTTGATTTCGCCGGGCAGATCGACTTCTTCCTGAGCAATACCAGTGCGTTCTCGTATCCATGCAAAGTACAAAATTTTCATTTTTCGTTCCCAAGGCTGTTGTCGAGCGACCTTACTATTTGCTGCCCCGGTTTAGTAGGAAAAATTATGTGAAAAGCGGTTTGTCTCTGGTGCTTTGTGTTTTAAGGTCGCAAAATTATGACAGGTCAAACCGACAGTGCTGAACATTCACCTCACCGGCTTATAGAAATTTTGCTGGATGAGAGTATTGGTGTGTTGCCCAACCCGGATGCCGAGCATGAACGGCAAGTGGCGATTTACGATCTGATTGAAGAAAACAGTTTCAGGGTAATCGACAAGGCGGACGGACCTTATTTGCTTAAATTGTCGATTGTCGACAAACGTCTTGTCTGGGAGGTCGTCACTGGTGATGAGGAAGTGGTGACGATTATCGGCCTGTCACTTTCACCGTTCCGACGGATCATCAAAGATTACTATCTGATGTGTGACAGTTATTTTCAGGCAATCAGAAATTCAACGCCAAGCCAGATTGAAACCGTTGATATGGCGCGACGTGGTTTGCACAATGAGGGGTCGGAATTGCTGTTGGAGCGGCTTAACGGCAAGATTGAGACGGATTTTAACACTGCCCGTCGCTTGTTTACCCTGATTTGTGTGTTGCACTGGAGACGGTAGCAATGAGCGATGACCTGCCTGGTGCTGTTTTATTTGCCTGCGGGCAAAACTGTATTCGCTCACCGATGGCTGAAGGGTTGATGAAGCATTTTTACGGGCATCGGGTGCATGTGCAATCGTGCGGGGTCAAAATTGGCGAAAATGACATGTTTGTTCAAGCTGTCATGGATGAGATGGGTATTGATTTGTCGAGCTTTCACCCTAGATCCTTTGAGGAACTTGAAGATACCAATTTCGATCTGGTGATTACCTTGTCGCCGCGGGCTCACCACAAGGCTATGGAAATGACCCGGACCATGGCAATTGAAGTGGAGTACTGGCCAACCCTTGACCCATCAATGGTTGTGGGTAGTCGAGATCAGATTATCGACAGTTATCGTTCGGTGCGGGATGGAATTATTGCAAAGCTGAAAGACCGGTTCGGGATTTTGGCGGCGCGGGGAGTGTGAGAGATATCCATTCAGCACGAAAATCCTTGATTTTCGCGCTGTAACATGGTCAACCTCGGCCATCTTTTAGTAACAAAGGAACTCAGC
>JAFLJY010000276.1 GCA_022712755.1 Gammaproteobacteria bacterium | reverse complement strand
CAAATGAATTTTGCGCCTCTTTTGAAGATATAATTTTCATAGTCACAGCTCCAGCAATTAATAGTAATGTAGTTATTATAGCTACTTCAGAAGAAAATTAAAACTTTTTTACAGAATTGTATTCGTCGCGCTATAACAGCTGTCAATGGCCAATCCCGCTGATCTTACCATCTGCGCTCTAACAGGATTCAATACCAGAATACTAACTCCAGGACACTACAAAAAATCCTGGGGGTATTAAATATCCACCTTGATGGCAAGATCGCTTAATTCAGATTCATCACTTTTAGGGTTATTTTACGGAGTCATAGTGAGGGTATTTTAACAGAAACTTACGGTCACGAGATTGTTACAACCGTTGCTGATTGTTTTTATCCTGGTCATCAAAAAACCTGGCTGAACCTCAAACCCCGATAGCCACATTTCAAGGCGAGAATGACTGTCTGGCTCAGCTGGTAAAAAACCATACTGTTGATAACATGCAAAAAGCAAGGAGCTGGCCTGACCCCATAGTCCTGTAGTCCTTCTCTGTGTCAGGGTAACTGCGTCTGACGAAAAAAGTATTGTGAAGCAAGTGACTTGACCCCTATTCTGATGTTGCCCCCTCTTTGATGAAGAAAGTGACTTAATCCCTATTTTTAGTTTACACCCGCTGGAATTATCGACCTTGGTCAGCCGCACATCTCTTATTTTTGCTTTTTTTAATTTTTATTAAAAATATTGTAGGCTGGCATAAGGCTTTGCCGTTGCCGGCGTTTTTGATACACTTTGTTTACCTCTTAACGGAGTTATTTCATGCAAACCGCAAAACAAGCCGCTAAACAGATTATTGACCACTTACCTGAACAGGCATCCTGGGATGACATCATGTACGAGTTGTATGTGAAACAGAAGATTGAAAAAGGCTTAAACGCCATCGAGCAAGGTCATACAGTTTCACACGAAGAAGCAAAGCATCGACTGCTCAAGTGATTGAGGTTCGATGGTCTAATCCTGCACTCGAGGACATGGAAGGCATCCGAGATTACATTGCCAAAGACTCGCCTTTTTATGCTCGCCGATTTATTGAACGGGTTTTTGGTCACTTTGAAAAACTAAACGACTTTCCCAAAATGGGACGGCTTGTACCAGAGGCAGGCGACAGGGATGATATACGAGAACTGATTTATCAAGGTTACCGGATTATTTATTTGCTCTCTTCTGAACTGGCTGAAATTATCACAGTGGTGCATGGCGGTCGGGATTTAACCAGGCCGGATAAACCTTGGGATGATAAATAAAAACTTACAATATAAAAGACAAGGCCATAATTATCGCTTATTTAATTTTACTCTGACTCCATAGTCCGTGACTCCATAGTCCGTTGATTAAAAGGTTAGGCTGCCTTCACGTCCAGATTTATTGACATACCCGCCTTCACCGCAAGCCCAACTAGCTTATCCAGGCTAAACTTACCAATCTTACCCGTTAGTAGATCATTTAACCGAGGCTGACTAATACCCAGGGTTTTCGCCATCGCTGTTTGTGTACTACCTGACTGCTTCACATAATCTTTAATTGCCATTATAAATATTGAGCGCATTTTCATGTTTTGCGCTTCTTCAGGGCTATCTTCCAGTGCGTCCCAGACGCTGTTATAAGATTTCATGGTTTTATTTCCTTTAATCGTTGCCTGGCAAGATCAATATCTTTCTTCTCAGTTTTTTGCGTTTTCTTCTGAAAAGCATGCAATACATAAATAAAGTCTGCGTACTTCGCTATATACATCACTCGAAATACTCCGCCTTTTTCCTTAATGCGTATCTCCTTAACACCTACACCTACGCTATTAAATGGCTTCCAGTCATCAGGGTCGCGTCCCCGTTGCACTTGATCCAGTTGATACCCTGCTTCTTTTTTAGCATCCAGCGGAAACCGCTTAATAAGCTCTAACGTGTTCCCTGTGAATACAACCTCCTTCATGCCATGAATTATATAAGAACTGATATGCTTATACAAGTATTGATATAACTTTAAAAATATATACGGGAGCTTAGGAATAAATCCGCTAAGAATCTATTACTCTGGTAATCATAAGCCAGTTTCAGGTGTAAACACCACCCCTAATCCGCCTCTATTTTCCGAATATCTAAACTAACCCAAGTTCCCCCGATTTTAAATAATCATCATTTTGAAATACGCCGGAAGCAAGAAACAAGACCCCATAGTTCTGTAGTCCTTCTCTGTGTCAGGGTAACTGCGTCTGACGAAAAAAGTATTGTGAAGAAAGTGACTTGACCCCTCTTGTGACTCTATTTATGCAATAGTTGTTGATGCCATTGATAAAAAAGGAGAGAGATTCTACCTGCAGTATGGTTTCTCATCATTAAACTCAGAAAACCGTAGACATATCTTCCTCTTAAATCATGCCCCCTATTCTTATAATAACGATGACAATCAAACTCAGGGGCAATGATCGAGAAAAACTTGAACAGTTTGGTACTACCCAATCGCTATAGACTAGCTCCCTGTGCCAGGGTGGATGCGTCTGACCGAAAAAAAAGTATTGTGAAGCAAGTGACTTGACCCCTAAACCCCCCTTAGGAAAATCAGTATATTCCTCCACTAATTCAGCGTCATTTATACCTTGAACCACCTCACGAGCAAATAAACCATCATTAGCAAGTTCATCATATTGCTTGAAGCAAGTGACTTGACTCCTCTATTTGCTTTGGTTCGATCAATTAAATAAGCTGTCGACGGTATCTATACAGGTTTTAATGGGTAGCCACATTTCAAGGCGTGATTGATCGCCGGGATCGGCTGGTAAAAAGTCATACTTCTTATAAAATGGGATGACCTGCGGGGTCATCGGATCGACAAACAGTCCGATCGCTGAAATTTGTTGAGCGACCAACACCGTTCGATAAATGGCATCAATCAATAATCGCTCACCCAAACCAAACCCTTGTTGCGAACGAGCCACGGCAAGACGAGCCAGTTTCACAGCACTGAGTGGGTGAGGATACTTTTTATAATCTCTGTCTGCAGGCGGCGTTGTCACTGAATACCCTGTAAGAGTGTGATAACCAATAATCATCTCAGGTGCAGAGCTCCGGTAGGCCACATACGTTTTTGAGATGTTTTTTGCAGCTTTCTGCCTGGCTTGTTTTTGTAAGAACTGATTTAATTCAGTGACACCACAATCAAATGCTTTGCGATTATGTTGTTGGGTGACTTCTTCAATGATTATGGACATTCACCGTAGCCTTGTAGTGCTGTGCTGCTTTAAGTAACCTGGCGTTTGCTTTTGGCGGATTTTCTAAAGCTGCAAACAAAGCATCAGCACCAGCCATCGAAAGGTGCAATGTTTCGGTTCGTTCAATCACATTGCGTGCCCTTTCCATTGCCGACTCAATAAGAAACTGTGAAAGGGTTGCCCCGGAGTAATCAGCCGCCCGCTGTATGATCTCTTGAATCTCTGTTGAGGTTCGCGCAACCAAACGAGTTTCTTTGCGTTCTGCATTAATAGCCATAATTTCACCTATGTTTTTAATCTTTATGGACTTGGTGCCATTATGGCATACATTTTATATTAATGCGAAAGGCTTATAAAAAACATGACTTTGTTCAGACTAATTTCATTATTGGCAAACTCCCCCCCCCCACGCTACTCTGGTGATATCTTGCCCTGCATCTCATTAACAATTTCTTCGTCATCTAAATAAACCTGGTTTTTAATTCTTTCCAGAGCTTTGGCTAGTTTTTGCCTTGTGCAAAAATAACTCTACCGTAGCTCATCAATGACATACCCATGTTTTATCGGCAACAGTCCGTTAGTAGTCAACCGCAACACTTAATATGTTAAGTCAAGATTTGACCCCTCACTTTGACCCCTCACCTTCTCACATTCTTAAAACGAGACAATCTCACCTGTATTGTGCTAAATTGTGTACATGCGAACACACGAGGTACATCATGTCTCAGTCCACCACTATGACCATCCGCCTGGAACCCGAACTTAAGTCCCGACTGGACAAGCTAGCCACAGCCACTCATCGTAGTAAGTCTTTTCTGGCATCTGAAGCAGTACGGGAGTATATCGAACTGAACGAGTGGCAGATCCAGGAGCTTAAGACAGCCATTAAAGAGGCAGATGCTGAAGATTTTGCCAGCATCCAGGAAGTAGAGACCATCTTTAACAAGTGGGGTGCAAGTGCAGATTAAATGGCTGCACAAGGCATTACAAAACCTCAATGATGAAGCTGAGTATATTTCCAAAGACGATCCACAAGCAGCTCAACAAGTAGTGCAACGTATTCGACAGACTGTTTTATTATTAAGCAGCAACCCTTCGCTGGGTCACCCCGGCCGATTACCTGGTACTCGCGAACTAATCATTCCCAAAACACGTTATGTTGTACCGTACAGAGTACGCCCTCGTCTGCAGCGCATTGAGATCCTGCGTGTATTTCATACCTCACGCAGACAACCTGAAGGCTGGTAGTTTTTCTTTTAGCCGCTGCTTTTGCAAGCCTGCACCCTGTTTTTTGCAAAAGTACGGGGCAACCACCAAGGCCTGAACGTTTTATTGAAATGGCAGAATCATTACTTAATCATGGTTTGAAAAAGAAGAAGCCCGACCCCCAACTACGACAACGTGATTCAAGAGGTCTATCGTTTGCAAGGTGTACCACAACGAGGAATAAGTCGTCATTGTAAACACCGCAGTAAACCCGCTGATATTTGCCGCTTGCCGCTTAGACTACCCTGTTTCCGCGTTGTGGAACCTCGCAATAGTCCTGCTATTACACCCTTAAACAATCTCATCTTGCAATATATCTCTCTATGAGATAGTCTTGCTTCTATGCATATTATTACACGCGGGCGATTGCTGGAATTTGCGAATAAAAACCCGAATACCTCTGCTCCATTGGATGCGTGGTATCGAATTGTTAAGCAAAGTAAAACACCTAACTTCTCGAAATTAAGAGAAATTTTCCCAAGTGTAGATAAGGTTGATAACTTAACGGTATTCAATATAGGTGGCAATAAAATAAGGCTCATTGCTGCTGTTCACTACAATACTCAATGTCTATATATTCGCCATGTGTTAACGCATAAAGAATATGACAAAGAAAAATGGAAAGAATCATGAATAGTCAATTGGAAAATATTTCGAAAATATGGCCAACTATAAAAGCCGTGTTCTCCGTACCTCACTCTGAAAAGGAGTATCAGGCTTTAGTAAAAATATTGGACAGCCTGGTTGATGAGGTAGGGAATAATGAAAATCATAAATTATCCCCCTTAATGGAAACAATCGGAAACCTGATAGAAAACTATGAAGAAAGAGAACATAAAATAAAACAAGCATCCCCTGTAGATGCTTTAAAGTATCTCATGCAAGAGCACGGGTTGAAGCAATCTGATTTAAAAGAAATAGGAAGCCAAGGTGTGGTGTCAGAGATATTAGCGGGGAAAAGATCGTTAAATCTTGAGCAGATAAAAAAGATTAGCAATAGGTTTCATGTTTCACCATTGGTGTTTATTCAGGCTTAAGGGGACGGATAGATCGGTACATCATACATCAGGGGCAGGTCTTGCTTTTTGCCTTGATAATACGACTAACCCTATCTCCTCGACCTCGTGATGGCACTATGATATAGCGCACCTACAAATTCTATTCTTAGCAATCCCGCATAATGGCAAACTATAGCGCTTAATATGTTAAGTCAAGATTTGACCCCTGTTGTTAAAGCAATGTAAGCAGGGCTTAGGCTGTAGTAGCCCAATACCTTTTTGTAGTCGCTATCAGTAGTTGTGGTAGTTATTTTATTCTTCAATACCCATAAGAGCTATGAATATTTATAAATGACGTGTAAAGTCCATTTCTTCACCAAGAACGCGGACAATTAAAACCACCGTTCTAATATTGATAAAAAAAATAGCATGGCGACCATAAGGAAATCGCTGTAAGTTTGCTGCAAGTTCGTTTGAATTAAACCCTATGTCTGGATTTTTAGCCAGGAATTCAAACTGCTCAATCAATCCATTCATAATATTGATCTGCCAATATAATGCCATGCTTTAAAATCCCCTGGATATATAGTTCGCTTATGTCTAATTCTGCCGCTTTACTGATCTGGTAATTGTCCATTTTTACTTAACTGTTCCAGTACATCGTTTCTAATATCTTCCACGGTTTTATCAGTAACGCCACTGGATAATCCTTTTTCAATAGCAGCTTTGAGGATCTGAAACTTTTCTTCTCGCTTACGCTCACGGCGAATAAGATCGTTCACAACATCCGTTTTGTTCGGGTATTCTTTACTTACCACCTTTGCATTTAGCCAGTTGTCATTGGGCGGGGTAAAGTTTACAGATTGTTTGGTCATAGTGTTGCCTTCAATTATGTTAACTGCAGGGTTCTAATATACACCCATACAGCACCTGTTATCAACTTATTGGACATCTCATCATCAGTTTGCCAGGCGACAACTACGCTGACACAGAGGGTCTCCAATCACTTGTCAAATACTCAGATCAACCCCCGGTACGCAATCAATGCAAGCGCCAATACGACGATAGCAGTAAAACTATTAATCTGGCTCCGCATATTTTGAATAATCAGCTCGCAGGCATAAAACAAAATAATCATCTGCACCACCATCCAGATCATGCTCGATGTACCAGCCTCAACTCCCGGTGCTATACCAACAATAACCACCATAACAACCACCAGATAATCCAGTGGCGTTATTTGAAATTGATCTTTAAGTGTAATGCGTATAGTAATAAATGAAATGACTATAAGACCAATGAAGAAAGATAATCACAAAAGAAAGCTCTTCGTAGGTTGGCGCTGAGGCACGAAGCCCAACGATGGAGCCAGAATCAACAGGACTGTTGGGCTTCGTACCTCAGCGCCAACC
>JAFLJY010000182.1 GCA_022712755.1 Gammaproteobacteria bacterium | reverse complement strand
AAAAACACACACTGCAAACACTTATGCAACGATTAATACAAATCAGGGTGCTAATCGTGTCATCCCCAATTGTATACCCAGTGGGCCACGCGGTACGGTAAAGCTATAAATTTCACCTTCTCTAATTATATTGATAGAAACAAACTCGCCTAACTGTCCTTCTGTGGTAGCGTTTTTAAGTTCCCGCCAGTTAAACATTTTTTTATTATCGTAACTTAAAACAATGTCACCTTTGTGTATTCCGGATTGTTCTGCGGCAGAACCCAGCATCACGGAGGCAACCCTGACGCGATTATTTTGTTTGCCGGCATACAGATATTCATCGTACCTTGCGTCACCTAGTTCTTCTCTTAAATTGACATCCTGTTGGTTAATTTCATCCAGCTCATCAAAATAACGTTGTGTGTCCAGGTAGTTTTCTCTTTTGGCTCGATCCTGTAATTCAAGTCTTTTTAAGTCAATGCTGTTTTTTCTGCGGATTATGTCTTCGGCTACGGTAGAAGAAATGCCGCCTCTTATCAGGTTTTCCAGGTTATATAAACGCATTGACAGTATAGAGGGTAAACGGTTTCTGCTTATACTGGCTGGATTTGCCGGCACATTGGATGCTGTGTCTGAGATGGATAGTAAGGTTTGCTCAATAATATTTAGCTGTTGTTTAATCTGAGATATTTCTTCCTCTAAATTATCAAGGCGATTTTGTTCTACAGGATAGCTGAATTGAGGGTTTTTAAATTCTGGATTTTCCTTTTTTTCTGCAAAAGGGTTAAGGCTGGAAAATAGTTCAGTAACTTTTTCATTATTATTAACGGATGAAACGGGGGTGTTATTATTTTTTTCTAAACCAAAAATAACATAAGCAGAAATAAAACCTATTATCAAAAAAATGCCTGGGATTATTATATTAGCTTTAAACATAGTAGCTCAATAACCCATGGCGTTTGCCGTCATTCCGGCATGTTTTTAGCCGGAATCCATTATGGGTAAAGTTTGATATAACTGGCATTGTACCCACTGACCAATGGATTCCGGCTAAAAACATGCCGGAATGACGGCAAACGCTACGGGTTATTGAGAAGCTATTAAACATGGTTAATCTGAACCTAAACCCTTATTAGCATCAGCAGGTTTTCTTCGTTTACCGATATTCTTTTTATCGCGTAAACGTTTTTTTATTTTGTTTTTTTCTTTTTTTAGGGATTTAGTTTTTTTCCTTTTTTTGCCATAAGCTTTACCTGAAGTTTTTCTGTTTTCCGGGCCTTTAAATTTTGCAGCAAGGGACTTTATTTTAAGTTCAGCACATTCAACCTGTAAAAAATTTTCAATGCCAATCATCCTGTTCCATTCCTGTGCGGATACCAGGGTAATGGATGAGCCGGTGTCAAACATTCTGCCTGTGCGACCAATGCGGTGCATATAATCTTCGCCGTTGTGTGGCACATTAAAATTAATAATTAAATCAAGATCATTAATATCCAGGCCGCGTGAAGCCACATCGGTAGCAACGATAATATCTATATCGTTATTTCTAAATTTACGCAACATGTTATTGCGTTTATCCTGGTCGACATCACTATGCAAAACTGCTGACATTATGTTTTTTGACTGCAACCAGCCGCTTATTCTGTTTACTGTTTCTTTTTTATTGGCGAATACAATGGCTTTATTATAATTAATATGCTGTTCTTCTTTATTTAGAAGATGAAAACAAATGTCCAATTTATGTTCATCATTGTCGGCAGGCATTTTTTGTTGAGTGATGTTCTGATTGTTTTCTCTGGCACTGTCAATCAGGATTTTTATCGCGTCAAACAAAACAATATCAGTCAGGTCTTTAAATTTATTTTCATTAAAACTGGCAGAGTAAAGCACGGTTTGACACTCTGTATTACATAGGCTTGCAATCCTTATCACTTCATCACTAAAGCCCATATCCAGCATTCGATCGGCTTCATCCAGCACCAGTATGTTGATTGCATCAAGGTCGATAACGTCGCGTTTAACGTGTTCTAACAAACGTCCCGGTGTTGCCACGATAATATCCGGGTATGTTTGCAATGCTTTTAGCTGGTGTTTAGGATCTACTCCGCCAATAATAATAGCGGTTTTGATTTCTGTGTATTGTGCCAGCAAACTGCATTGTTTATTGATCTGACGGCATAATTCGCGAGTAGGTGCCAGAATTAAAGCCTGTGTCACACTTTGCGGATTGTCCAGTATTTGCTGCAGCATGGGCAGTACATAAGCCAACGTTTTACCACTGCCTGTTTTTGCATTAACAATCAGGTCTTTTCCTGCAAGTGCCTGTGGAATAGCGGCAGCCTGTACTTCGGTCATTTCCTCAAATCCGAGAAATTCAAGCGCATTGAATAGTGGTTCATCGAGTAATAGTTCAGAAAACAAAGTGATACCTGTGTTAGTGTCGGGTAAGTAGAAAACTTTATTATAAGCTATATTGGCACTGTCAGTCTTTTATGAATGTTTAGAGTTACGGTATTAATCCCTCTTTTATTATTGATCGCTCTAGTTGCCTGTTCAAATAATAGCCAGCTTAATATGCATGGAGGCGGCTGGTCTGAAATATCAATTACTCATGATAATCTAATCCGTTATTTCAGGGTATATCACCCTGAAAAGCTGAAGGAAAATCCTGATGTTGTGTTTGTCTTGCATGGCGGCAACCAAAGTATGCGCAAAATTTTTAAAACACGCGCAGGTGGGTCACAGGAGTGGCAAACTATTGCTGATAATAAAGGTTTTTTGCTGATTGCACCTAATGCAGTAAACGTTAATACAGGTGATACCAAAGGCAATAAACAAAACTGGAATGACTGTCGCTTAAGTGTAGAAGGCAATGGATCTTCATCAAAAGCAGATGATGTTGGTTTTATCGAAGAACTTATTGAGTGGTCACACAAACATTACCAGACAAATTTAAACCGGGTATATCTCACGGGTGCATCCAATGGTGGCATGATGACTTATCGTCTTATGACCGAGCTTGGCCAACATTTTACAGCTGCCGCAGTCTTCATTGCTAATCAACCAGAACAAACGGACTGTATGCAAGCCGGGCATCCGCTTCCATTGATGATAATGAATGCGACCGAAGACCCATTGATTTTATGGCAGGGCGGTCAAATATTAAATAAAGGTGTGATTTTATTGTCTGCTGAAGATACCCTTAAATTTTGGTTAAAGGTCAATAGATTATCGATGACTGCACATGTTATTTATCTAGCCGATGTTGATGAAAATGATGGCAGCTATATTATTAAAAAAGAATTTAATGCTAAAGACAAAAACAGTAAGGATCTATGGTTTTATGAAGTAAGGGGAGGCGGCCATACTATGCCTTCTATTAAACATGATGTTCCAATGCTGGCAAGGTGGTTTTTAGGCAAACAAAATAAAGACCTTGAAGCGGCGCAGGAAGCCTGGAACTTTATGAGTCGATATTCA
Source organism: Gammaproteobacteria bacterium (assembly GCA_022712755.1). Classification (GTDB taxonomy): domain Bacteria; phylum Pseudomonadota; class Gammaproteobacteria; order SZUA-229; family SZUA-229. Next base: position 960 of record JAFLJY010000182.1, on the reverse strand, counting down.
GCCAAATAGGTATTACATCTGGAGACATGATGATGAAGGCAATATTAAAGAAAACAAAACGACGTCAGTTCTTATCACTTTTAAGTCTGGGCGGTGTAAGTTTAGCTGCGCTGGGTCTGACTATGAATAAAGCCCATGCTCATCATACCGATACGCATTTTGAAGACAAATCTGCACATAAACTGGTCTATCAATTAAACAAAGCTGATCATGAATATATTGAAAGTATTCTTTTTTCCTGTAGTGAAATGTTACGCAAATACGGTGATGATATCGAGTTGGTAATAACCGCGTTTGGACCGGGTCTTCATTTACTTGCAAAACGACCCAAACGGGCGATCTCTCATCTTCATCAACAAAGGGTTCAATCGCTCATTCAATACGGTGTTCGTTTTCAGGCTTGTGGCAATACCATGAAAAGTATGCGATGGCTTGAGCAAGATATTATTGATAACGCTCAGATTGTGCCTGTGGGCATAGACGGTATTATGCAGTTACAGGAGCAGGGGTTTAGTTATATAAGTATGTAAGTTGATAGTCGGTCACATTTGATCTCTTACCGGGACATGTTGAGCTACTATAGCTGAGTACTTCGCTGAGCTCCAGGAGCTTGTCCGAAAACAGTGTTACATCCATGTAACCAGGTGCTGCTCTTAATCAGGTTTTGTATGCACAGTACAGATCAGGTTGACGGCTGTTTCTGCCTGAAACCAGTCTTCGGTCGGATTGACGGTTTCATAGGTTTTTTCCAGCGAAATATAATAGGCGGCTTCGCATATCATTTTATGTCGCTGTTCATGTGTGACTTTGATTTTTCTGTTTTGAGATTGCGTTTTTTTGGCAGGTGCTTTTTTGGCTGCTGTTTTTTTTTTTACTGCTTTTTTGACAGTCTTCTTTTTAACTGCTTTCTTTTTAACTGCCTTATTTTTTGTTTTTGCGCTAGCGGCTGATTTTAGCGCA
>JAFLJY010000181.1 GCA_022712755.1 Gammaproteobacteria bacterium | reverse complement strand
AATTGACGGTATTACTAAAGAAATTATGCAACAGGCATTGGCACAGGCCAAAGAGGGACGTAATTTCATCCTTGGTGAAATGAATAAAGTCATTTCAGAAACCAACACAGAAATGTCAGAGTATGCACCTCGTTACCTGACTATCAAGATTCATCCTGACAAAATCCGTGACGTTATTGGCAAAGGTGGTGCAGTCATCCGTGCCTTAACGGAAGAAACCGGTGCAATGATTGATATTGATGATGAAGGTAATATCAAAATTGCTTCAAGTGATTTAGCTGCTGCTGAAGAAGCTAAAAAGCGTATTGAGCAAATCACTTCAGATGCAGAAGTGGGTGTGATATACAACGGTACAGTGAAGAAGATAATGGATTTTGGCGCTTTTGTTGAAATCTTACCTGGTAAAGATGGTTTGGTTCATATCTCTCAAATCAGTGAGGAGCGTGTAGAGAACGTCAGTGATAAGTTATCTGAAGGCGATGTCGTAAAAGTAAAAGTATTAGAGATCGATCGACAGGGTCGTATCCGTTTAAGTATGAAAGAAGTGGAAGCTGCTTAAATTTACATGATTTCATATCCAGTAAAAAAGGAGCTTCGGCTCCTTTTTTATTTTCTATATAGCTAGTGTAAGGAAGTGCCGTTTACGAACCTAAGGATGGACAAGATATAGCCACTTAGAATAAATTGTCAGGAACAATTTATAACGTAAGCCCCGAAGGGGTAAGTATCAAGGATGATACGAATAGTAACTAAACTCCCATATCTTGTCCATCTTTAGGTTCGTAAACGGCACTTCCTTGTGCCACTACTGATGCCAATCTTACGCATCTTGATCAATCTCGCAACGAGCTACTTTTCGTTCAGGCACTAATTATGAATTATCCGAGTTAATGCTAAAAAATAAAATTTAATGCACTACAATCATTAACAACAATAGTACATCGGTCATTAGACATTGAGGGAAGGAAATGGATATAAAGATAAAAAAGATTCGTGGCGCAGTTGCAATCAATTTAATCATTATTGGTCTTGCTGGTTGTTCTAGTACCCCAGCACCCTGGGTACAGGTTGACGATTCATCGTTGGATACTAAACAGGCTAAAGAGGAGAATAACGTCTCTGCTATATCCGATACATCACTAAATGATCCCGTATTACTAGCAGACCCTGAACCAGAACCTATAATAATGGAAGAGCCTGTAGCTGCGCCTGCACCAGAGGTAATTGTACCTGTAGTGCTAGAAGAAGATGAGCCTGAACCGCTAACACCAGAACAGGAAATAATGGCATTATCAGGTTCAGCTTATGCTGTTCAGGTTTATGCGGCTAATACGCTCGAAAGTATCGAAAAGTTCAAGAGCAGCAAAGATTTAGTAGAATTGAAAAGCTTAAAAACGGATCGTTCAGGTTCTATTGTATATGTGCTTGTTGATATTCACCCTGACCGACGCTCAGCAAATGCTGCCGCTGCTGATCTGGAAATAAAGGCAGGATCAAAACCCTGGGTTCGTTCAGTTGCCGGGTTGCAGAAGATTATCGCACAATAGAAAGCAATTGCTCTGCTAGTAGCTACTTTGCTAGAGCCTGCTATTTAAAAAGGTCGGCGCGCCGGCTTTTTTTATGTATAAAGATAAAGCATCAGACTGGTTTTTTATATTACACTAATGGAGATTCATCAAATAAGCTTATAAATGAAGCTGAACCTTGCAACTAATTTGATCTGGCATCTGTCCAACAGTCCAACTGTAACGGCAATATTGCTTCCCGGCTAATCCATTAACTTATGGCTATTCAGATAATAAAAATTCGCCTGTTTGAAGCCTGCCTGCCTAACGCATGGTTATTTAAACCAGTCTTTTTAATGTTACTTGTGTTAACGGTTTCATCATGTGGTCAACTTATAGCAAATGCTAAAAAAGAATTCGCAGAAGATTTATCAGCAACAATACTGGCGTTTGATGACCCGGAAACCATTAAAAAAGCAGTGCCTGCGTATCTGATATTAATCAGCAGCATGATCAGGCAGGATCCTGATAATCCAGATTTGTTAGAAGCGGGCGCTCAACTATACGGTGCTTATGCTACCGGTTTTGCCGATAGTGCAACAAGTAAAAAAATGCTTGCAAATCGAAGTTTTGCCTATGCCAGTCATGCTATATGCATACGAGATAAAAATTTTTGTGATGTAAAAAACATCTCATATTTTGAATTTAAAAAACGACTTGATGCGGTAGAGAAGATTCAGGCTGAATCCCTGCTCATATTTGTTAGCAGTTGGGCGGGTGCTATTGAAGCTAATAGTTCAGACTGGAATGCCATTGCTGAATTACCAAAAGTTAAAGCAGGTATACAGTGCGTACTTGAAATTGATGAAACAGTAAGCAACGGCAATGCACATTTATATATGGCCGTTATGGAGTCGTTATTACCGCCGGCATTAGGTGGTAAACCTGACACGGCAAAAAAACATTTTGACCGCGCTATTGAACTTTCAAATGGCGAAAACTTAATGGCAAAGGTTCTATATGCAGAAAAATATGCACGCATGTTATTTGATCGTGAACTGCATGATAAATTATTGCAGCAGGTAATAGATGCTGACGTAGGATCATCTGATCAGATATTAATAAATACACTGGCCAAACAAAAAGCCACAGAGTTGTTGCAGGGCGGGGATGATTACTTCTAAACGCTACGCGTTAATGAAAAATGAAAAAATTATTTAAAAACATAGTTATATTTTTGACAGCATCTCTGCTGTGTATTAGTTCACCTGTTGTTTATTCCAAAACAATAAAAATTGCCACACTTTCTCCTGATGGTACTTTCTGGATGAAGCACATGCGCACTGGAGCGAAAGAAATTAAGGAGAAAACACAGGGAAGGGTAAAATTTAAATTTTATCCGGGTGGGGTAATGGGTAATGATGAAAATGTTTTAAGAAAAATACGTATTGGTCAGTTACATGGCGGCGCAGTAACATTAGGCACACTTTCGCAGTCTACGCCTGATACCACCGTTTATGGCCTTCCTTATTTGTTTTCTAGTCTTGATGATGCAGCAGAAATAAGAAAAACAACCGACCCGATGTTGAGTAAAAAAATTGAGGAAAATGGATATGTTAATTTTGGTTTTGCGCAGGGCGGTTTTACCTACTTGATGTCAAAAGAACCTATCCGTAGCCTGGATGATTTAAGACAACGAAAATCCTGGATTCCTGAAAAAAGTGAAGTGGGTTTGTCGGTTTATCGTTATGTTGGTGTTACACCGATTTCATTGCCCTTGTCAGATGTATTGACCGGCTTACAGACAGGTTTAATTAATACTGTTGTTACTTCTCCTATTGGTGCGCTGGCATTGCAGTGGCACACTTATATTAACTATGTGACTGATCAGCCTTTGAACTATTTAACAGCAATGTTGATTATTGATAAAAAAGTTTTTTATAAACTAAGTGAAATAGATCAAAAGATTGTCCGAGATGTAATGGAAAAAGTGTATAAAAAAATTGATCAACAAAATAAAATTGATAATATTGCTGCACGTCAGGCATTAATTAATCAGGGTGTGAAATTTGTTAATTTAAGTGACAGTGAAAAACTGGAGTGGGAAAAAATAGATGACTTTGTTATTAAAGAAATGATAAATAAATATCAGTATAACAAAGCTTTGTATAAAGCGGTAACGGCTAATAAATCTGATGCGCCAGCGTTGAATTAAATTTATAGAAGCTGAGTTTCGCAGCCAAAAAAATTTTAAAAAAACTGGTCCGCGAAAAACGCAAAAGACGCGAAAAAAAGCAAAAACAATGAAATAAAAATAGAAAAATAAAGATATTTTCTTTGCTTTTTTCGCGTCTTTTGCGTTCTTCGCGGATCAATATTTTTTCGCGGTAAAAGCAGGTTTTTCTGGTAAGTTGGTACGTGTGCATCTAATGAGTATTAATAACAATAAATTTATAAAATTAATTAATGTCATCGAGGACAGTTTGTTAGTGACAATACTGTCTAGCATGATCATCCTTGCTGTCTACCAGATAATATCAAGAAATTTATTTTCTGAAGGTGTGGTCTGGATAGATCCACTATTAAGAACCCTGGTGTTGTGGGTTGGTCTTGCCGGTGCCGTGGTGGCAACACGTACCGATCACCATATTAAAATTGATATCTTTGCTAAATACCTTCCCAAACACATCCAGCCTTATGTTCATCGTGCGGTTTACCTGTTTACCTTTTTAATCTGCCTGTTAATTGCATGGCATGCAACTCGATTTGTTTTTAGTGAATATGAATATAGCACCATCGCATTTGCCAGTGTGCCAGCCTGGCTTACAGCCGTAATCATTCCCGTAAGCTTTTTTCTGATTGCCATTCGTTATGCCTGTTTAATGGTTACACTCAATACTCAGCGACCTGGCTCGATGTCTGATGTGGGCTCCGAGTCTTAATTATGGTCGGTGCACTTGCTCTTATAGTATTGGTTATCCTGGGTGCGCCATTGTTCGCCATTATTGCTACCAGTGCGCTCATTGGTTTTCATGGTGAAGGAATTGATCTGTCTGTTATTGCTATTGAAATATACCGTATTGCCGATACGCCTGTTCTTCTGGCGATTCCATTGTTTACCTTTGCCGGTTATGTGTTAGGTGAGAGTAAAGCATCAGAAAGACTGGTGTTGCTCACAAATGCATTACTTGGCTGGATGCCCGGTGGCCTTGCCGTGGTCTCCCTGTTTGCCTGTGCATTTTTTACTGCGTTAACCGGCGCTTCTGGCGCAACCATTATTGCGCTTGGTGCTATTTTATATCCAGCAATGAAGCAGGCAGGTTATTCAGAGCGTTTTAATCTGGGTCTGATTACTTCATCAGGCAGTTTAGGGCTGTTATTTCCGCCATCAATAGCATTAATTTTATATGGTGTTATTGCGCAACAGATGGATCTTGATCAACCGGTTTCTATTGATGATTTATTTATTGCCGGCTTGCTTCCCGGTTTATTGATGTTAGCACTGCTGGTGGCATGGAGCATGTATAAAAGTGTCGGTGATAAAATTCCTACCACCTCGTTTAATACAAAAAAATTATTCACTGCGCTACGCCAGTCATGCTGGGAAATACCACTGCCAATACTATTAATCGGTGGCATATACAGCGGCTATTTCGCAGTTTCAGAAGCAGCCGCAGTAGCCGTGATGTATGTATTGATTGTTAATGTATTGATATTGCGTGAAGTGAAGATTAAACAGATACCCGCTATTATGCGCGAGTCCATGGTACTGGTCGGCGGTGTGTTAATAATTCTAGGGGTTTCACTGGCATCAACAAATTATTTAATTGATGCAGAAATACCAACAAAATTATTTGATTTTGTACGTGAGCATGTCGACAGTAAATTCACCTTTTTAATGCTATTACTTGTTTTTCTGCTTATACTGGGCATGATGCTTGATGTGTTCTCTGCACTGGTGCTCATCGTACCACTCACTTTGCCAATCGCTGTCGGTTATGGCATCCATCCGATACATTTTGGTATTATCTTTCTTGCCACTATGCAGATAGGTTACTTCACCCCGCCTGTTGGTATGAATCTGTTTATAGCCAGTTACCGATTTAATAAACCGATAACTGAATTGTATTATGCCACTATTCCATTTATGTTAATTTTGTTTGTGGCAGTATTGGTTATTACTTACTGGCCGGCATTGACCATGTCACTGCTTGAAATCAGGAATACTTAGCCGAACGCTATAGAATGTTTTTTGATTATGGAACTGTTGAATCACAATATTAGTTGCCCTTATTGCGGTGAAGTTATTCAAATATTGATTGATGACTCAGTTAGCGGTCAGGATTACTTTGAGGATTGTTCTGTTTGCTGCCGACCAATTCGTGTTCAGGTGAGTGTTGATTTTGGTGGCCAGTGCCAGTTGATGATTTTACGTGATGATGAGTAAATTGAACGGGTCTACAGCAGCATATAAAAATGAACAAAACCTACCAGCCAATAACCTGCGCACTGCATGACGAATATGAAATCGCCATCATGCAAAGAAAAAACATTCGCATTAAGTGGTTAGATGATAACGGTGAATACCATGTGGATAGTGTACTGGCAAAAGATATTCTGGTGAAAAACAAAGAAGAATTTTTATTGGCTACTAGACAAGACCAACAATCGCTTTGCATCCGTATTGATAAAATCAGTTTGCTTGAGTTGTAGTTGCTCAGGCTTTAAAAGTACTATGAAGCAAGCAACCCGACCCCTGTTGTCCTGTTGTCTTCGACCCCTGTTGTCTTCTGTTGTCTTCTTTGAGGGTGTCCATATATGTCTATAATCAACATTACTAAAAAGCACCTAACGAATAAGGATTCATATGACAAATCGTGTAGGACATGTAGATATTGCAAAAGGGATATCCATCATATTAGTTGCCTTGTTTCACAGCAAACTATGTTCATTTGCACCAGACTTTATAAATTCAATGAGCCTTTTTAGAATGCCTCTCTTCTTTTTTTTATCGGGAGTATTCTTTAGTGTGTCAGCTAATACTTATACGTTCTTGTGGAAAAAATCAGAAGCATTACTCAAACCTTATTTTGTTACATCGTTAGCTATTTTTGTTATTGTAGTCCTGTTAAGAGAGGAGCATTTGGTTTGGCAACTAAAAGGCATATTTTACGGCAATGGAAACACTATAAGATGGGTGCCAATGTGGTTCTTAACACACCTTTTTTCAGTATATTTATTTACATATTTTATTTTTAATTTTACAAAAATTCAAGAAAATCATGTTTTTTATAAATATGTTTTTATAGTAATGTTAATGGCAATTGGAACCCAATGGATTGATACCTTTTGGCATTTAAAAATCACCTTGTTGGGTAAAGAGATTACAATACCAGGCCTACCGTTCAGCTTTGATATAGTTTTAATAAGCTCCGCATTTTTTATTGCAGGGGCATTTCTAAAAAAAATGGTCATTAATTTTAGCCCGAATTTGTATATATTGCCTATATCAATTATTGTGTTTTTTGTAGTCTCGATATTTACTGATGCACACATGGACTTGAATAAAAGAATTTATATTAGCCCTCTTTTTACAACAGTTGGTGCGGTATGCGGAATATATTTTGTAATATGTACTTCCTACTATCTTAATAAGATAATAATTTTACGGAATATTTTACTCACTTTTGGCCAAGCAAGTTTATTTATTCTAATATTTCATAGTTTCATCGGTATAAAAGTATATGAATATTTTATTTGGTTAGGAGTAAATAAGCTCGAATTATGGTTCGCTATTATTGCATTTTTAATTAGCATTTCTACACCAATACTAATTAAAATTATTGTATTAAAAAGTAAATTACTATCACTTATCTATCTTCCAGTGAAATCTAAAAATCCGATTAATTAGGATCAAAACAACATTACGAATAGCCAATAAACATAGATGCCCATAGTTTACCCTAATGGATTAACCAGTACATTAGTTAAAGGACATTGTTTCAGCTTAAGAGATTTTTTGTTTCAAAGTGCACAAGTCCTGAATCCCGCAAATACATCATTTCTGTCTGCACCGTAATAATTACGCCAGGTATTTCGAATCATCCGCGAGCGTGTTGTCCAGGCACCACCACGTAATACTTTTGTCTGGCCGAACAAGGGCTGTGAATAATCCTGGTACATGTCCGCTTCAAATCCAGGGTAGGGGTTAAATGTATCGGCTGTCCACTCCCAGACATTGCCTAACATCTGGCGACAGCCATAGGCGCTATCACCATCCGGTAGTGCGCCGACATCGATGGTACGCATGGCGCGAGAATTCATGTTGGCGTGATTTTCTGTTGGTGCTTTATCACCCCAGGGGTAAAACCGCTTTTGATTAATGTTCTCAGGGCTGCCAGAGGCGGCCATTTCCCACTCAGCTTCAGTCGGTAAGCGACGATTCGCCCAGTGACAATAAGCACTGGCTTCATACCAGTTAATGTGAATCACAGCTGCATGCGGGCGCATGGACTGCCATTGGTCGAAGTGCTTGATTAACCAGTTACCTTTGCTTTCTTTTTTCCAGCCATTAGGTTTTGTAATCTTGTTTTTTTGCAACCAGTTCCAGCCTTCCTCATCCCAGAATTGTTGTTGCATATAACCACCATCGTCGATGAACTCAGCATATTGTTGATAAGTCGTTGCAGCGCGGGCAATGCTGAAAGGTTTGATGTTTATTGAGTGCGACCATTTTTCATTGTCAAAACAGAAGCCGGTGTTTTTATTTGCGCCGAGCTGGTAGTCACCACCTGCAATGCTGACATCACCTTCAAGTGATCCGGCATTGTAGTGCTTATCATCTAATACACTATTGCTGAATAGCGGTATTGGATAGTTCAGTGTGCGGCGGCTATAGGTGAAGGCTTCGGTGTGCATATCTTCATGAAATACAGCATAACGAGTGAGATAAATGTCCTGTGCATTTGTGTTGCCGTTTTGCAAACGATAAATAACCGCATCCAGCACTTGTTGCATGTAATCTCTGGTTTGTTGCAGTGGCGGCAGAGGTAAAGCCCAACGATCTTCATGGGCAATATTAATGGAGTCATACAGCTCGTCAGCGTTGACTAGAAAAGAGTCTGCGCCATCCACGTGACGTAAGATCCAGAATTCATAAAAATAAGCAACGTGGCCAATTTCCCATAATAATGGGTTAACGATATCTAATTGCGGGCCAATGATCTGCTGTTGGTCAAGTCCAGTAACAAGTTCCAGCGTACGTTTTCGTGCATCTTTTATATCGTTGATTAATGCATTTACAGTCTTTTCAGTTATGTTTTTATGTGACATATTTTGGCTAATTTTATTTTTGGTTTATCATAGGATAATGCACATAGGAATAATAACACCTGCAGCAGTCAAATCGCTAAACGGAAATCGCGCGACAGCCAATCGCTGGGCAGATTTTTTAAGGCAGCTGGGGCATAAGGTCAGTATCAGTGTTAACTGGGATGGTAGTGCCTATGATTTGATGGTGGCGTTGCATGCCTGGCGTAGTGCGCGGTCGATTGCCGCATTTAAACAACAATATCCGGATTTACCACTGGTATTAGCGATGACCGGTACGGATTTGTACCGTTTTATAAACAGCCATCCTGAATCGACGTTGGCATCCATTTACTCTGCTGATAGATTGGTGACTTTGCATAGTCTGGCAAAAAAAGTTTTGCCAAAAGCGGTGCATCACAAAGTCCATGTCATTCATCAGTCGGCAGTGGCTTTACCCAAACCGCCAAAACGTTCAATAAAATATTTTGATATCTGTGTCGCGGGGCATTTACGTGCAGAAAAAGATTCCATGCGTGTTGCCTATGCAGTACAAGAATTGCCTGCAAGCAGCCGAATTCGTGTGTTGCATTTTGGTAAAGCCCATAATGATGAATGGGCAAGCATGGCGATGGAGGAAATGAAAAACAATCCACGCTATCACTGGCTTGGTGAAGTACCACACTGGAAAATCAGGCGTGCTTACGGCTCCTGTCATTTGATGGTCTTACCCTCAGTGATGGAAGGTGGTGCCAATGTCATATCAGAAGCCACAGTTGCAGGTTTGCCTGTGATTGCTTCTGACATCGATGGTTCGGTTGGCTTGCTGGGTGAGGATTATGCCGGGTATTTTCCGGTGAAAAATACGCAGGCACTGCGTGCGTTATTATTAAAAGCGGAAGCCGACCCGGCGTATGTAGCGCGGCTGGAGCAACAATGTAAACAGCGCGCCGGATTATTTACCCGTGAAACGGAGAAGCAGGGCTGGATGGATTTACTAAAGGAAATGAATTTATGACCCTAATAGCCATCATTTTCAAAACGAGTGAAATGATCAGGATTATGTTACTTGCCATTGAAAAAAATCAGCATTAGTGAAAAACTGGTAAGTAAGGTATGTTATCGAGAAAATTTAAATTGCTGCATCGACCGGTTGAAATCGCCCCACATAAGAGACGTTGGATAAATGTCACTGAAGAAGAAAAACTACGACAAAGGAGACATTGGAGAGATATTGCTGTTATATGTATTCGGTCTCGCGGATTTCCATGATTCTGTACTCTGCCACCAAATATGAATGATTTATTCTGTTATTTGCAAAACCGATTAAGCATCCCCTGTTCTTTCCTGGCATGTTCTAAATCACCTCTTTCAGTGGATTCTTTAACAGCAATCGCCCAGTGAACGCAGGGTGGTGGAAACTGCTCTTCAAGAATATATGTGGCTATCTTATTCAATAGTTCATCTGGTAGTGGTAATGGTGGCATCAGTCCCATCCGTTCTACCGCCATATCATGTAAAGCATTTTCCAATGTTGGTTTCTTTACAAAGTTTGTCATGCTTTGTACGAAATCTTCATCATCAATTGTGTTGTTTTTGTAACGCCGTTGTACTCCCCACATCGGTGGGCCTAATGGTGGGTCCATCTCCTGATTGTGGCATACGTGACATGTTGGATAAAGGCTATTACCTTCAATCGCTTCGGGACTAAGTGCGATACTGCTCGCAGAAAAAAGTGTGGCGCTTAATAAAAGTAAATATTGTGACCTGTTCATTGTGATAGTCCATTATTATTGTGTTGAAGTGGTAGCGTTATATCTGTCTTGAACCCACCGAGATTAGCAGAATGCTTAAAACTGATGCTGCCATTATAATCATTAACAATGCCTGCAGATATCGCCAGACCAAAGCCGTGACCTTGTATTTTTTCATCCAGTCGAACACCTCTTTTAGAGAGTTCATTAATTTTTTCCAGGTCAGTGCCCGGCCCATCATCTTCTATGTAAATGTGAAGTTCAGAATTGATATGTATAGTTAGTATGATTTTATGCGTTGCCCATTTGTAGGCGTTGTCTAGTAGATTGCCGAGTAATTCCAGCATGTCTTCTCGGTCAACGGGGCAGATAACGTTTTCTGGCACATTTGTGGTTAGTAGTATTGTTTTATTGGCGTGCATCATATCCAGTGTTTTAATTAATGGCGGTAGGTCGCCTGAAAATGAGAATAACGCACCCGTATGGCTGTGACCGGCGAGCCTTGCACGTTTAAGGATATGATCGCTTATCTGATAAATGTCATCAGTCTGTTTTATTAATGTCGTTTTAGTTGCGTCAGGAATAGTATCTTTATCTGTAATCTGCTTGATGACCGTTAATGGTTTTTTAATTGCATGGGCTAAATCACTTAAAGCATCACGTGAGCGACGTAAACGTTGTTCCGTTATACTCAATAAATGGTTCACTTCATCAATCAATGGTCGTAATTCATTGGGTGATTCTGTGCTCAGTTTATTTATCTGCCCTTGTTGAAGTAGTTTTAATTCAGTGTGCATTTTTGTTAGTGGCTTCAAACTTTTTCGAAGAATTAATGCCTGCAATAAAACCAGAATTAATAACATGCCTAATGCCATCGCAGAAAACCAGTATTTAAACTGACCTATATTTTTATTGATTGGGTTGAGGTCTTCCGCAATGGAGATAGTTAGTTTATGCCCCTGTTTTTTGTAACCGCCGGACATAAGCAGTAAAGACTGTTGATCGGGACCGTATTGTAATGTGTGTGTTTGCTGACCAGTATTGACGGATATAACGTTCAACTTATGGTCCCATAATGAGCGGGAGCGAATAGACTGATTGCCTGAGTTGATCACATAGTAATGTCCGGAAAACGGTTGGTTATAGATAAGATCAATACGTGTTTCATCAAACGTTAAAATACCATTGTTGTCGAATTTAATCGTGTTAAGTAACATTTCAGCATCATGCTCAAGGCGTGACGCAATATATTCTTTTGCCATAAACTGAACGCTAACGCTGACCAGTATCCACAGTGCAGAGAAAGCGATGATTAGACTAAGCAATAAACCCGTACTAAGTTTTGACTGTATCGATTGCATTAGTTGTCGTCCACAAACACGTAACCCTGACCACGCCGTGTTTCAATGCGATTTTTTCCTATGATCTGGCGTAAACGTCGGACATATACTTCTATGACATTGCTGTCTTTTTCCGAGTCGAAATCATAGACATGTTCAGTGAGTCGGGACTTGGACAAAACATGGCCTGCATTTAACAAAAAATAACGTAACAGTCGAAACTCAATGCCTGTGAGCTTATGTGTCTGACCATCTTCGGTTGTTACTGTTTGTTGTTCTTCATCTAGAGATAGCCCAGAAGCCTGAAGTTTTCCACCAGGCTGTTGACTCGACCGATGAAGCAATGCTGTGATTCTGGCTAACAGTTCTTCAACATGAAAAGGTTTGCCGAGGTAGTCATCAGCACCGGCTTTGAAACCATCTACACGTTCATGCCAGGCATTACGCGCGGTAAGTACAATCACGGGTAAATGGTTACCAGCAGTACGCCAGTTTCTCAGAACATCAATGCCATTTCGTTGCGGCAGACCCAGGTCAAGCACAGCTACATCGTAGATCATTTCATTGCCCAGGTATTCTGCGTCTACGCCATTGTTTGCAAGATCTACAGCATAACCAGCAATCTCTAAGTCCTTCTTAAGTATTATCACCAGATCATGATCATCTTCCGCTAGTAACAAGCGCATGATTAATCATCCTCTTTGGTAAACAAATGTTTACCAGTTTTGGCATCAATATAAACCTCTTTAATTACGCCATCGTCACCAAGAATTTCTATCTCATATACAATTTGTTTATCTTCTTTCTCAAGTTCTACTTCAAGAACCTTACCTGGAAATATCTGCCTTACATTTTTCAGTATAACTTCCAATGGCTGTATTTCACCGGAATCGAGCAATCGTCTGGCCTCAATATAATCATCATCGGCCATCGCCACCTGCAGAGGACTTAGTATCATGAAAGCAGTCAGCAAGACATGCATAATGGGATAATTGCTATTCATACTCCAAGTATACCTCAAGGAAACCCTACTTAATCATCCCAACGGCCATAACCCGGGATATGTACATCATGTTCATTAAATGAACCCAGCTCTGCTTTTGCGTGACAGGCATCACATTGGCTAAAACTGCTTACCTTTGGATTGGCTGTAACATAATGAGCTGGAATTTCATCATGCTCATGTTTGAAGTAGGGCGTCTCTGATATGCGTACCGGTAAATCGTTAAAATGAATAGACTGACTAATTTTTTTTGAACGGCGATAATCAGATTTATCTGCGCTATTTGTAAGCAAGAACTTAGTAATTATTCGATACGTTTTTGCATCAAGTTCGGCGTTATCACCAAAGTGATTTTCAAGATTAATCATTACCTTGTTCCATGATCTAGCAGGTAATAAACCTGACGGGTATGGCATGTGGCAGCTGCCGCATTCTTCTATATATAAAGGATTTGTTACAGCCGTTACATCATTTAATCTATGTTTGTATTCTTCTATTTCCTGCCAACGGAAATCATCATCACCCCAAACGACGGGTAATGTAACAAATCCAACAGTGAAAATAACAGCAGTTATAGCGAGTGTGTATTTCATAATGATACTCCTAAAATTTCTTTGATTTATCTATGTAAACTAAAATGTTGGACTTTTCCTGAGCTGTGCATTCACGACCATAAGTCCATTTACAATTGCGCTTAAACCATTTATTAACTTTATTTATATTTGTTAATCTTTCTGGATTTATGGAAGGCGACATAGGTTTTATATCTTTTTTAGTTTTTACGTGTTTGCCATTTTGTGTTAAATCTTTTGTATGACAGGATGTACAACTACGCTCACCATTTTTGTTAAATGATTTTTCCCACAATTGTTTTCCTTGTTCTGCATCAGCAGTGTTAGCTCCTTGCTTCTCATAATTTTGTAACAAATTATTAACAGTGTTACTTTCTGCCTTAGAAAAACTTAATGGAACGCTGACGAGTACGATCACCATTAGAATACGAATTTTCATGATTTTCCCTCTAACTGTGATTTGAATTTATTCTTTTTAAAACCTGTAATCATGGCAGACACCAAATTTTCTTTATGTATAAGACTCTCTACAAGAACACCGGCAATATGAATAAATACTAGAAATAAGGTGAAGTTGGCAAAAAACTCATGAATTTCTTCGAGTATATCTGCCCACTTGTTTTCTGGATGTGTAAACCAGTCCGCCACTGGGCCTGCCTGCTCTTCAGCGCCAAGTAATACAACCCCACTTACTGTTGTTATAAACAAACTAAATATAAGTAGGAAAACCATGGCACCGCCAGCCGGGTTATGACCAAGATAACGCTTTGCTCTAAAATGCAAAGTATCCTTTAAAAATTGAATAATATTTCCTGGTCTATATGCAAAATCTGAAAAACGTGCATAACGTGTACCGATAAAACCCCATACAAAACGAACACAAAGCAGTGTGAGGATCAGATAACCTGACCAATTATGGATAGTCAGAAAGTCTTCTTCAGTAATGAAGGCAATAATAAATGCACTAACTAATGCCCAGTGAAAGAACCTTACAAGAGGGTCCCAGACCTTGATTTGTGATGATTCAGTCATGATATTCAGGTTTCCAGTTATTAACTGTCTACACAGTAACAATCGAAACTGAAATCAAACTGAAAATTAGGTTTTAAGGTGAAAAATTTACCAAAGATAAATTGACTGTATTACTGAAAATTTATAATTCTACAATTTTAGACATGCAGCAGTACCGCCATCGTGACGCGCCTGTAAAGTAATTTTCCAGTCCTGTGCAATGCAGAGTTGTTGCACGATAGCCAGGCCAAGCCCGCTACCACCAGTGGTTTGGCTGCGTGAATTCTCCAGTCGATAGAATGGACGAAAGACCGCTTCTCTTTCATCTTCAGGAATTCCTAACCCCTGATCCAGTATACAAATCGTCACCTGTCCGTTACCTACCTGCTCTAGCTGAACAGTAACTGGTTTCAGGTCGCTATAACGGATGGCATTTTCCAACAGGTTATTCAGAATGCGTTTCAGTGTCTCCCTGGGGACAGACTGGACAACAGGCGCAACAGGGTTGTAGTGGATTTGTGATCCGTCGTGCTGGTGATCGGATATAACCTCAATTATCAGTTTTCCCAAATCCAGCTCCTGTGGTTGTTCCTGTTGTTCAACCCCGCGTGCCAGTCGCAGAACTTCATGGAGTCGACGTTCAATTTCGTCGACATCTTCCGTCAGACTTTGTCTGAATTCATTTTCAGTTGTCTCGGGCATGAGTTCTAATGTGAGCTTAATTCGAGTCAATGGCGTTCGCAGGTCATGTGAAATTCCAGCGAGTAGTGTGGTGCGGTTTTCCAGTAGTTCGGTAACCTCAGTGGCCATGTGATTGAAATGCTGTGCCAGGTTAATGATTTCGTCCGGTCCGGTTTCAGGTAATGTCAGATGTTTTTTGCCCTTTCCAACCATTGTGGTTGCTATTGATAACATGGCCAGCGGTCTGGATAATCGCAGCGCCAGAATTAGTGCGGTGATAATAGCAAGGAGCAGAATCGCAATAGAAATGAAAAGTAGTGCAATAGGAGGACGGGCGCCTACACGGTCATTCGGGAAACTAAAATGCAGTATATGCTCAGCCATCGGGATATCAATCCAAATCTGGTTTGTGTATTCAGGGTTATAACCGACAGTGACAGGATTACCCAGACGATGTTCAATGGCTTTTTCAAGCAAACCCAGGTAGGGGCGCAGTTGCTTGAACGGACTCAGTGGAACGGGGCTGTGTGTCAGTTTTAGCTGATGAATTTCAGATAGTTCCTGCTCCAGAACATGTCGAGTCTCTGGAGGAAGCTCAACCCAGGTCTGGGCAGACAGGATAAGTAAAGCCGCCAGATCATCGGCAGATTGTTTGCTTATCGGGATGACAACAAACCAGGCGAGGGATGCCAGTGTGATGCTGACTAGCAATAAGGAGGTAACCGCCAGTGTTGTTGCTGTACGAAAAAAAAGGGAGTTGGGTAATTTCATCATGAGCTGCTTTTTGTCTCTGTTTTATCCCCTTTTGGTGTAAATCGGTACCCCTGGCCCCAGACGGTACGAATAAACTGTGGAGACGACGGGGTTGATTCAATCTTGTGCCGCAAACGGGTAATGCGAACATCGATGCTACGGTCAAACGGTTCCTGGCTGTGTCCAGTAGTCATATCCATCAGTTGGTCGCGGCTCAACACGCGGTCAGGATGTTGTGCCAGTACGATTAACAGTGTTATTTCACCGGTTGTCAGTGTGACTTCCTCATTTGATCGGAACAGAAGTTTTCGTTCGATGTCTAGCTTGAATTCACCAAAGGGCAGCACTTGCTCAGATAGCATGTTTTCTGACTGAACAGTTGTTGTATTACGTCGTAATACTGCACGTATCCGAGCCAGTAATTCACGTGGGTTGAATGGCTTGGGCAGATAATCATCAGCACCCATCTCCAGTCCGATAATCCGGTCAACTTCTTCACCACGTGCCGACAGCATGATGATCGGTACATTTTTTGAATGACGCAGTCTTTGTGCCAGGGAAAGACCATCTTCCCCTGGCAGCATCAGATCCATAATGACTAAATCAGGATGGTGCTGCTGTAACCAGTTATCCATTTCTATGCCATCACCAGCAACAGCTGTGACATAACCTTGCTCAGAGAGATAACGTGACAGTAGTTGCTGTAGTTTAGGGTCGTCATCGACGATCAATATCGTCGCTGCAGAAGGGTCATTGTGTTTTGCCACCGCTTACCTCAAGTAATTTAGAAACAATTTGTAACAATTTTCTGTGTTATTGAAATGTTTGTGAAACAGTTAGCACCTATCATGCTAAGCGTGATTTGAATTATGTGACATCAGCGGGATGTATACAGTATCAAGTTACCCTATTAACTGACAAGAGAAAATTTGATGAAACAGAAAAAATACAGCAGTGGGATTTTAGCGATTATAGGTTTTGGTGTAATCAATGTGGCTGTTGCTGCTGATTATTCCACTATGTCAACGGAAGAGATGGTGAATATGCGTTCCCAGGTGAGAGAGATGTCAACGGAAGATCAAAACAACTTTCGTACCGAGATGCGTAGCCGGGCGCAGTCAATGACTAGCGATGAAAGAGCAAATTTTCAACAGATGAGAGGGCAGGGTTCAGGCGGTGGTAGTGGCAGCCAGAATCGCTACGGACAGGGCAGTGGTGGTGGAAGTTATGGCAGTGGTTATGGTTCACGACAGGGCGGTGGTGGTAAGTATAGACAGTAATACCAAGGTGGGTAAATCAAATATCAGGTATGTGTACGTTTAGTCATCATACAAATCCATAAAAAGAGTATTTAGATGAAAAATTATTTAAAAACAGTGGCAGGGATTTTGGTATTAACTTCTGTATCTACGGGCCTGCACGCAACGGTCTCTGCAGATATTAGCAATAATGAAGGACCTCAGATGTTTTTGCAGCCCCGTGAGACGACATCAGACATCGATGGGTCGAACAAAAATGTTGTAGCTTCAGACAACCAGTTTCAGAGCAAAACAATTGAAGTGCCATCGCCCTTAACATCTAAAGCATTTCTAGAGCAGGTGCGTGTCAACAGTAGAATGCAAGCTGCAGAGGCTGCATATAGTTTGAGCATCCTTGCAGCGAATCGCAAAGACTTTACATTGGCACGCACTTTTATTGAAGAGTCTATACAGCTGAGTCAATCAAATCCGAACTACTATACGTTTGCCGCTGATATCGCCTTTCTAACGCAGCAATATGATAAGGCTATAGCGTATCAGATGACGGTATTGGAAATAGCTCGATCTGCACCGGGATTTGATGACTTACAGGTAGCTATGGTTCTGGATCAACTCGGTGCTATTTATATTGTACAGGAAGATTATGAAAAGGCTAAATCCAGTTTACTGGAGAGCCTGAAACTGCGCGAGAAGGTACTAGGCGACAGACATCTGCAGGTTGCAATGAGCTTGAACAAGCTGGCGTCGCTGGCTGTCCAACAGGAACGTTCCACTATTGCTGAGTCGCTACTAAAAAGATCACTTGATATAGCGCGTGAGGTGTCGGGACCACGACATGTCAACAGTGCCACCATGCTGGCTAATTTGGCTGATTTTTACCAGAGTGAGGCACGCCTGGAGGAAGCCGAAGTGCTTTATGAGGAGGCAATATCTATCTGGGTAGATTCACCTGTTGATCCACTCAGGCGAGCAGTTGATCAGTATTCTCTTGGACGATTGTTTCTAAGTCAACGACGATTTGATGAAGCGCGTTTACAGTTTGAACAGGTGTTGTTCCTGCTGAAGCAGCATTACACGCAGGATCACCCCTATGTTCAACAGGCGATAAGAAATCTCACTGATCTGAATGCTGAACGCGGGAGCAATGCAGAGAAGGATCGTATGTATGATGAACTGCTGCGGGAATTTAGTTCTTACTTGCCAAAGTACAGGGGAGTTACGGCAGACATTACGCCACCATCATCAGAGCTGCGCATTAGGCGTTTCTAAATAAGATTGTTAAGAGATTGATGTTATCACTTCGCGCACTATATAAGGTTTCATTACTGTTATTGGTTATGGCAGCTACCGGTTGTTCGCATATTGGTATTAATGAATCCAGTTCCATCTTTATCGGGCGCTACGCTGAATATATGTGGGGAGATATGGCTGATCAGTATGCTGATTTAAGCAACCCATTACCTGCGTCTGCAGTGAATATTTCTTATGGAGAAAAGCTCTATCAAATGCAATGTCTGACGTGTCATGGGAAAGCTGGTGATGGAGATGGTTCGACAGGTAAGCAGTTGCTCCCCAGTCCAGCCAACCTGGCGTTCACCCGTAGATTACCGATAGCCACAGATACCTTCTTTTTTTGGACGATATCAGAAGGCGGCAAACCTTTTGACAGTGCTATGCCTGCATTTGGGAAGCGGCTTTCCGATAAGGAGATATGGCAGATCACTCATTACATAAATGCTGGTTTTAACTTTGAAAAAGGAACATAAAAATGACTATTAGGAAACGTCCCATATGGGTTTGGGTTACCGTAATTATCGCTGTAGTTTTTGGTGTAATGACCATTAAATCAGGCGGCAGCGTACTTTTTATTAATGGCGAAGCAAGACTGGCTGCAGGAAACTATGTCGACTTTGTACTTTGGTTCAACTTTTTTGCAGGTTTTTTCTATATAGCTACCGGGCTTGGTCTCTGGCTGAAAAAATCCTGGGCGCCAATGTTGGCAATCACCATTGCCTCATTAACAATTCTGGTTTTTGCTACTTTTGGAATCCACGTTTTCAATGCGGGTGAATATGAACAACGCACGGTGATCGCCATGAGTATACGGACATTGGTGTGGACAGCAATAGCTGTTATTTGCTGGCGCCAGTTATTAAGGCAGGCAGTGTAAATCCTGCTCATCTATACCTGCTTATTTAGAAGAGCCAAAAGACACATTGTATTAATATTGTTTAAATTATTATGGCGATAGAATCTACTAAACAATGGGGGAAAGCCGCCTTCATTTCACCGCAGAAAGTGATCAAAAAGCGCTGTTTTATTACAATAATTGTTCTGCTGCTAAACGCAACCCCGGTGGGTGCAACAGAGATTAATAAACCAGTTACCAGCACTGAACAATGTTCACAGGCAGATAGAGCAGGCAGCAACACTGAGAGCGAAGCGTTGACCCCGTTACCGGCCACGCAACTTTTTGAAGCATTACGTGCGGACCCTAAAGAACCCCGATTTTTCGTCAGCGCACTAAAGGTCAATTCCGCTATTCAAAACACCACCGTCGCCGCAGTTGGTTTTGGTGAGAGTTTTGGTATTGTGCGTCACGCATCGAACCCGAAAAAAGGCTGGCAACTTGGGCTGTCAGCTGCAGTGTTTGCCCAGTTCGATCTTGAGTCAGAGTCCAGTGACCTGATGAATGCTGATTATGTTATTGGCGTACCGGTTACCTGGCGCCACAATAACTGGTCGGGGCGCGTGCGTGTCTATCACCAGAGCTCGCATCTAGGGGACGAATTTTTGTTACGTGTACAGCCAGAACGCGTAAACCTCAGCTTCGAATCACTTGAAGTTCTTGTGGCGCACGATTTTGCCGAGATACGTGCCTATGGTGGCGCTGAGTACTTGTTTCATCGCGAACCTTCCGACCTTGCTGAAGCTCTGATTCATATAGGACTTGACTGGCGGAACAACGAGACAGCTTTCAGTTTTTCTCATCTAGGTGCTGCCCGCTGGGTAGCCGGTTTAGATGTTAAGCACTGGCAACAAAGTGACGGGGCGATTCAGGTGAGTGCCAAAGCAGGACTTGAGTTTTCGCCGATTAGCAACACCAATAACAGTCGGCGCCGCTGGAGCGTACTTCTGGAGTTATACGATGGGCCGTCACCTTACGGGCAGTTCTACCAGGATGATCTGCGCTACTGGGGTATCGCCATCCAGTTAGGACTGTAATATGCGCTCATTATAGACCTCGTGCGCTTGTGTGACGAGTGGTTAACCGACACACAATATTTATGAATAAACCTGATTATTATATTTTGAGAACAATTAACATGAAAACAGTACGTACTAAAAGAAGTCTCCTGATCGCTGGAGTTGCCATCTTTATGACCTGCAGCCAGGCATTTGCCGAAACCGCCCCTGAACCTCTGGCATTGCAAAAAATCATGAAAGACATGGGTAAGAACATGCAGGTTATCGCCGATGGCATTTCTCGTGAGGACTGGAAGCTGATAGAAAAAACTGCGCCACTGATTGCTGACCATCCACAACCACCAATGGATGAGAAGGTAAAAATGATGGCGTTTGTCGGCACTGATGTAAGCAAATTCAAAGGGCATGATGAAAAAACACATGAGGCAGCACGTATACTGGGTGAATCTGCTGCGCGCGAAGACGGCTACGCAATAATCTCAGATTTTGCGACGCTGCAAAATACCTGTTTGATGTGCCACCAGCGTTTCCGAAAATCATTTCAGGAGCATTTTTATGGCAACCGTTGATGCGAATTATTGTTTTGTATTGATTTTGCCTTTGCTTTTGGCAGCATGCGCCAGCAATCAGTGGAAACCTTCTGAGGTTAATGAGGTATTTGTTACGGATGTTAAATCTAGCGGACTTAAAATTTTTACTTACAGCCTGACAAAGATAACACCACAAGCTAGTGGCAGTGGCGAGCGCCGTGGTGGTAGTAGCGGCAAGGGTTCTGGTAAGCGTGGTGGCAACGGTAGTGGCTACGGGGGTAAGGGCGGCGGCAAGTCTGCTGATGAATCCAGTATGAAACCATATTTTAATGAGATGCTTGAATCGAAATTGAAAGAGTCAGGTTATTGCCGGGAAGGTTATATTGAACTTACTAGTTATTTTGGAAGAGGACAGTTGGAAATAAGAGGGGAATGTGAGGAAGGTGCAACAGAAGAGGATCGAATAAAATTTGTTAATAATAAAAACATATAGTAAGTACAGCACCTGAGGTCATATACTAAGGATATTTTGAGAAATTAATTTCTGGTTATGACAGGTTGTTATTGGCTGGGATCTCTCAGCCAACCCCTCAGCGCCAACCTACGAAGATCCTGCTTTTGCGATTATCTTTTGCTTAAGTAAGTGCCATTCGGGTCAGAGAAAAAACTCTGAATGTCAGCTCTTGAACAGAGCATTACTGCCAGATAATTTGGTTTAAGGTCGCTTTATGTGTTGAAAGCGGAAATATTCAGGTGCTATTTTTAATATTCATAATAGCTATCTATGGCCTAAATATTACGGTTTTTTTAAAGTAACGCTCTCCACACTTTCTGCATCATCCGTCACCTCGCCAACAACCACACTTGTCGGATAACCTAATTTAATTAGTTCCGCTAAACACGCATCAGCATTTTTAGCCGGAATAGCCGCCAGCAATCCCCCCGAAGTTTGCGGATCAAACAACAAAGGAAAGTGTTTGTGCTGTGTTAATTCACCAGGGTCTTTTATCGCACGTCGCAGTCTTACATTCTGTTCCTGCAGTGAGCTAAAAATACCCGTTTCAATCATTTCCAGTGCGCCATCCATAATCGGCAAGCTGCCTAAATTCATCGTGACACTTTTTCCCGAAGAACGTGTCATTTCAACAAGATGGCCGAGCAGGCCAAAACCGGTGACATCGGTGCAGGCAGTTGCGCCGTGCTTATGCATACAGAAACCGGCGGCCTGATTCGATAACAACATGCTTTTTAAAGCGGCATCAATCCAGCGACCTTTGGCTTTGAGTCGCATGTCTGCTGCAAACAGTGTGCCTGTGCCTAAGGCTTTGGTAAGAATGAGAGCATCACCAACCTGCATGCCTGATTTTCGCATCACCTGATCACGATCTGCCAGGCCGGTGACGGATAAACCAAACGACAATTCAGCACCTTCACTGGAATGGCCACCAACCAGTGCGGTGTTGCTGGCATTTAACACCTCCAGCGCGCCGGACATTGTCTGGAATAACTGGTCTTCAATCTGGTTTTCAATGCCGTAGGGAATGGTGGCTATCGCCATTGCTGATTGCGCCTCGGCACCCATGGCAAAAATATCGCTGAGTGCGTGATTAGCGGCAATTTGCCCGAAGATGTACGGGTCATCAATAAAACTGCGGAAGTAATCCACACTTTGCACCACCAGTTTACCAGCGGGCACTTCGGTGACAGCCGCATCATCCGGGTCAGCTAAGCCAATGATGACATCGTCACGGCTGATGGGTTGCAGGCGATTGACCACTCGCGATAAAACGGTACTACCCACTTTTGCGCCACAACCACCACAGCGCATGGCAATAGCAGAAATTTCATGTAATGTTTGTTTGTCTGCCATTGCCTTATTGAACTGTGGTGTTTCCTCCTGTTCCATTTCCGGCAGTTTATTAAATTTCTCCATAAAACGGCGGTCAATCCAGTCTTTAATTTTCCACAACCAGGCACCTTCCAGTGACCAGTTACTGCGCGAGGCAATAGCGTATTTATCGCCGGTACTTATTAGTCCGAGAAAATTCTTCTGTGGTGTAAACGGTTTTAGTGGCTCATTTTGTACTGCACGTGCCAGGTTTCGTGCTAACGGCGGTCCCTGCCTTACCGCAAACACACCTGACTTGGGACGCGGGTGGTTTAGCACTGCAGCAATGTCTCCCGCAGCAAAAACATTTTTATGTGAAGTTGATTGTAGAGAGTCATTTACCGTGATGAATCCTTCCGCATTAACATCAAGACCGGCTTCAGCTAACCATGAGGGAGCCGAAGCATTAGTTACCCATAACACGGCATCTGCTGGATAGCGTTTACCATCGTTGTTTATCAGATGGTTCTGCTGCACTTTTTTGATGCGGTGATTGTTGAGATCGGAAGAGCGTCGT
>JAFLJY010000180.1 GCA_022712755.1 Gammaproteobacteria bacterium | reverse complement strand
AGACGTTGTTCGGCATTATCGGCGCGCATTAATTCGACTTCTGCCGCTGTCATATCTGCATTAGCCGGTAACAGATCAATACCGACCTTTTCTATGTGCTGCACCACTTCATGTGCATCAACGCCATCTAACAGACAATCACAAAAGGTCTTTTCCAGCGCGTATTTATCAACACCCACGCCCATGGTGGCATTGCCCTGTGGATCAAGGTCAATCAACAATACTTTACGTTTGGTTGCCGCTAACGATGCCGCAAGGTTGACGCTGGTGGTGGTTTTACCAACGCCACCTTTTTGATTTGCTAATGCGAGTATTTTTGACATGGCTCTTTCTTATAAAATCGTTTCTGTGTTATATCTACTTTTTTCAGCTTTTTTTTCAACTTCTTTATTTCAGCTATTTTTATTTCTAATAGGTGCCGCTCGGCATGCAGACCATAAACATCCAGTGCATGTGACTCTTTGAGTACATACTGGTCGCTATCAATCCACTCATCCAGCTTGCCCTGCATTACCAGAATACACGTGTTTTCGTTTTGCAAATGCGCGGTACTATTTAGTATTGCACCGGTTGTTGCATAAGCCCGTGCGGTAATGATATCGAAGTATATCCTATGTCCATCTACTATTGGTTGATAATCTTCCACCCGTTGATGAATGACTTCAACATTATCCAGCTTTAATTCAATCTTCGCCTGCATCAAAAACCGGGTTTTTTTGCCGTTACTATCAATTAATACAAACTGCTTATTCGGCGAAGTTATGGCAAAAGGAATGCCCGGAAGGCCGGCTCCACTACCCACGTCCAATATTATTGAACCTTCAAGATGAGGCTGCACCACAAGGCTATCCAGCAAATGCTTGCTGACCATTTCCTCAACATCACGGATGGCAGTGAGATTGAAGGTTTTATTCCAGCGCGCGACCAACTGTATGTAATGTACCAGCTTCTGCTTCATTTCTACAGAATAAAACAGGCCCATTTGTTTAAGACCAAATTCGAGTTGTTGGTATAGTGGTTCTTTCACGTAAAATTCTCGGCTTGAAACAATGTAAAAATACCGGGTTTACTACTTTGTTTGTTTTGTGTTGAGATTACTTTGTCGGGTTACGCAACGCTAACCCGACCTACAAGTGCAATTATAATTTCCGTAGATCGGGTTAGGCGTTTATGTCCATGCATGGACGGTATATAAAAAATGCAGGAGCACTTTTCTTGTTTTGCCGTAACCCGACAAAACTACTCACTACCCGCATCTGCAAAATCTATTTCACCTGTACCCCAATTCTTATCAAGCCAGCCTTTATTCACATACCGATGAAAACTACTATACCGCCACTCAATCACTGTCTTTACATATCCATGTTTCACCGGGTTGTAATGTATATAAGCAATGTGATTTGTTAAATCTTTTTGGTCGCGAATCACATGTTCCCAATATCGGTGCTGCCAAACAGCCTGCTCATTTCTGGCTTTACGTGAAGCATCTTGCTCTACTCGTAGCGCTGCATCGCAGTTTTTTGTAAACCATGTTTTTATTAAACGCCAACGTTTTGCGTAGTCCCTGTCTTTTTCGGGTAATGTCCAAATACAATGGAGGTGGTTGGGCAATATTACAATGGCATTAATTTCAAACAGGTGTTTTGCGCGTACCGTTCGAAAAGCTTTTCTTAAGGTGATTATGGATTGCTCATTATTAAATATTGGGCGACGGTTATGCGTCACCACGGTAAAAAAATAACTTGCGCCCGATATCAATTGTCTTTTGTATTTCATCTGCATCCTTGCTCTGGTGGTTTGCCAGATTGCGAAAAAAACCTATGTATTTAGCGTTATGTCGGGTTACGGCAAAAAACGCCTAACACGACCTACAGGTAGTAATTATAACCATTTTTGTAGGTCGGGTTAGCGTAGCGTAACCCGACAAAACCTATCAACGCGCAGATTTTTTAAGATGCACCATCAACAAAGAAATAGCCGCTGGTGTCACACCGGGAATACGGCCTGCCTGTCCAATAGTTTCGGGGCGCTGATCACTGAGTTTCTGTTGTACCTCAGCTGATAAACCTCGCACTTTGGCATAATCAATTACATTCGGAATAGCGGTTTTTTCATGGCGTCTGGTCTTTTCAATTTCCTCTAACTGACGATCAAGATAGCCTGAGTATTTTGCCTGTATTTCCACCTGTTCGGCGACTTTTTCTGTCACACCCTCACCGGTACCAATAATTTCGCTTAAGTCGGCATAATCTATTTCTGGACGGCGTAATAAGTCGGCAGCTTTATAATTACGTATTAGCGGCCTCTCCAGTTTGGCAGAAAAGGCAATACCTGCTTTTGACTCTGGTTGAATATTCATTTTTAACAAACGCTGTTGCTCTTTTTCTATAGCTTCACGCTTTTTACAATACGCTCGCCAGTGAGTCTCACTGATTAAACCCATCTCACGTGCAACTTCGGTCAACCGTAAATCAGCATTATCTTCGCGTAATATCAAACGATATTCGGCGCGAGAGGTAAACATGCGGTAGGGTTCCTTCGTGCCCAGTGTGACCAGATCATCCACCAGTACGCCGATATAAGCCTGATCACGTGATGGTGTCCAGGCTTCTTTTTCCTGCACTGAACGCACGGCATTAATCGCTGCCAGCAAACCTTGCGCGCCGGCTTCTTCATAACCGGTGGTACCGTTAATCTGACCTGCAAAAAACAAGCCATTAATAAATTTTGTTTCCAGTGAGGCTTTTAAATCTCGTGGATCAAAAAAATCGTATTCGATGGCATAACCCGGGCGGGTAATGTGAGCATTTTCAAAACCTTTCATCGAACGCACAAAAGCTAATTGCATATCAAATGGCAAACTGGTGGAAATGCCGTTTGGGTAAACCTCATTGGTGGTTAACCCTTCTGGCTCAATAAAAATCTGGTGAGAAGTTTTATCAGCAAAACGCACCACCTTGTCTTCTATTGACGGACAGTAGCGTGGGCCGATACCTTCGATTACGCCACTGTACATTGGTGAACGATGCAAGCCATCACGGATGATGTCATGAGTTTTTTCATTGGTATGGGTAATGTGGCAGCTAATTTGTTGCGGATGGTCACAGGCTTTGCCGGTATAAGAAAAAACCGGCAGCGGGGTATCACCAGGCTGCTCTGCCAGCTCGGAATAGTCAATACTGCGGCTGTCTATTCGTGGCGGGGTACCGGTTTTTAGTCGCTCTACTCTAAACGGTAAAGCACGCAATCGATTCGCTAAAGCAATTGAAGGTGGATCACCGGCGCGGCCTCCAGAATAATTTTTATCGCCAATATGGATCAAACCATCCAGAAAAGTACCTACGGTCAACACCACGGCTTTGGCTTTAAATTTCAAGCCCATCTGGGTAACGACACCCGTTACCCACTCTTCACCATTGATAGTTTCAACGATTAAATCATCAACTGCCTGTTGAAACAGGAAAAGGTTTGGCTGGTTTTCCAAAGTTTCACGAATCGCTGCTTTATACAAAACCCGGTCGGCCTGCGCGCGTGTGGCGCGCACTGCCGGCCCTTTTCGGCTATTTAAAATACGAAACTGAATACCACCAAGATCAGCGGCTTTAGCCATGATACCGCCAAGCGCATCAATTTCTTTTACCAGATGGCCTTTACCAATGCCGCCAATGGCCGGATTACAGCTCATCTGCCCCAGAGTTTCAATGTTATGGGTTAACAGCAAAGTTTTTACACCCATACGCGCAGCTGCCAACGCAGCTTCTGTACCTGCGTGACCTCCACCAATAATAATGACATCAAAGGAATCTGAATAAAACATTTACAAACTCAAAATTATGGAACGCCTATTATAATACAAACGCCACGTTTTCACCTCGTCCCACAGAAACGAAAGTATGCCACTGTGATCCTTAACTATCCCATTACCTAAAATAGGCCTACAGTAAATCACAGGTTACCTGGTGTGTAGGTAATTAACTCAGCTTATATTAGAATATAATAATATTTTATGGCTGCTGTAATAATGTTGATTAGCCAAATCCTGTGCATTCAAGTACAGTAAACCATTAATAATGGTCCTAAATTAAATCATCAGTACCCTAACCAGCTATCACCAGTTACAGCAACACACCAGGAAAAAACTATGTCTCAACCGGTACACAATCCGACTTCTAAAGCGACTGACGAAAACAGTCGCATCGAGACTAAAAACACGACCTGTTATATGTGTGCCTGCCGTTGTGGTATTCGCGTTACCTTGCGTGATGGTGAGGTACGATATATTCAGGGCAATCCGGAACACCCGTTAAATAAAGGGGTGATTTGTGCCAAAGGGGCTTCCGGCATTATGAAGCAGTATTCGCCGGCGCGGCTGACTATGCCGTTAATGCGTAAACCAGGTAGCAATCGCGGTGATAATGAGTTTGAGGAAATCTCCTGGGATAAAGCGTTTTCGATTATGGAGGAGCGTCTGGCACATATTCGTGCCACAGACCCGAAAAAATTTGCTCTGTTTACCGGTCGCGATCAAATGCAGGCATTGACCGGTTTGTTTGCCAAACAGTTTGGTACGCCTAATTATGCGGCACATGGTGGTTTATGTTCGGTGAATATGGCCGCCGGTATGATTTATACCATTGGCGGCTCTTTCTGGGAGTTTGGCGGCCCGGATCTGGAGCGCTCCAGACTGTTCATTATGATTGGAACGGCTGAAGACCACCATTCTAACCCGATGAAAATCGCCCTGGCTGACTTCAAACGCAAGGGTGGCAAATTTATCGCAATTAATCCAGTGCGCACGGGTTATGCCGGGATTGCTGATGAATGGGTACCGATTAAACCCGGTACAGATGGCGCTTTGTTCCTGTCCATTATTAATGAAATAATCAAACAGGGACTGTTTGACCGTGATTTTCTAATTCACTACACCAACGCAGCCGAACTGGTTAATGTCGATGAAGACAATGATGAGCACGGCATGTTCGTGCGTTATGAAGCACCAAAGGAAAAAGCCTGTTTTGATGCACAAAACAAATTGTGGTGGGATCGGGATCTGGATAAAGTCATTTCCATGCACACAGAAGGTTCTGATCCGTATCTGTTAGGCGAGTTTAAAATGGAGGATGGTACGCCAGTCAAACCCGCGTTCCAGCTACTGGTTGACCGGGTGAAAGATTACACGCCGGAATGGGCGGCTGAAATTACTGGTATTCCTGCTGAAACCATCAAACGCCTTGCTTATGAAATGGGTATTACCGCGCGTGATGAAAAAATTGAATTGCCGATTTCATGGACGGATACCTGGGGTAAGGAACACGACCATATCACCGGTAATCCGGTTTCTTTTCATGCCATGCGCGGACTGGCGGCTCACTCCAATGGTTTTCAGACTATTCGCGCCATGTCTATTTTAATGAGCATTCTTGGCACCATTGATCGCCCCGGTGGTTTTCGTCATAAAGCCCCGTTTCCAAGACCGATTCCACCTTGCGCTAAAACCCCGACAAGTTTGGATGCGGTGCAGCCTGACACCCCTTTAGATGGTATGCCACTGGGCTGGCCTGCCGAACCGGATGACCTGTTTGTAGATGAAAACGCCAAACCAATTCGACTGGATAAGGCCTTTTCCTGGGAACACCCTTTATCGGTGCATGGTTTAATGCAAAACGCCATTACCAATGCCTGGCGCGGTGATCCATATTCCATTGATACCATGATGATTTTTATGTCTAACATGGCATGGAATTCCACCATGAATACACAAAGCGTGCGTGACATGCTGAACGATAAAGACGAACAGGGCGAGTATAAAATCCCGTTTTTGATCGTTTGTGATGCCTTCGAATCAGAAATGGTGGCATTTGCGGATTTAGTGCTGCCCGATACCACTTATCTGGAACGTCACGATGTGATGTCGATGTTAGATCGTCCCATTTCAGAATTCGATGGTCCGGTGGATTCAGTGCGTATTCCTGTACTGCCGCCAACCGGTGAGTGCAAACCTTTTCAGGAAGTGATTATTGAATTGGGTTCTCGTTTAAAACTTCCCGTATTTGTTAATGAAAACGGCGAACGCAAATATCGTGATTATCCTGATTTTGTGATTAATTATGAAACGGCACCGAACTCCGGTATTGGTTTTTTGGCGGGCTGGCGCGGCAAGGGCGGCGAAAAGTTCATGAAGGGCGAGCCGAATCCGAATCAGTGGGAAATGTACGAAAAGAATAATTGTGTGTTCCAGTATGAATTACCTAAATCATATCAATACATGCGTAACTGGAACCAGGGTTATCTGGAATGGGCAAAACGCCATAGCCTGACGCGTTATGCCGAGCCGATTAATATTCATATATACAGTGAAGTGTTACAGAAATTCCGTCTGGCGGCTCAAGGTAAAACCAATGGCAAACAACCGCCGGATCATTTACGCGAACGCATTAACACCCATTTTGACCCGCTGCCGTTTTATAGCGATACCCTGGAAGCGCAGCAAACCGACTTGCGCCAGTACCCGTTAAACGCCATTACTCAAAGACCCATGGCAATGTACCATTCCTGGGATTCTCAAAATGCCTGGTTGTGGCAGATACATAGCCATAATTATTTAAATGTGAATACCAAAACGGCTGAAGCTGCTGGCATTAAAGATGGGCAGTGGATGTGGGTGGAATCCATGCACGGCAAAGTTCGCTGTATGTGTCGCCACTCTGAAGCGGTTGAACCTGGAACAGTCTGGACCTGGAACGCCATTGGTAAAGCCAAAGGTGCCTGGGGCTTATCTAAAAAGGCCAATGAATCACAAAAAGGTTTTTTGTTAAACCATCTAATCAGCGAAGAATTGCCTGCCAGTGAAGCCGGTGAGCACCTGTCGAATTCTGATCCAGTGACCGGTCAAGCGGGCTGGTATGACGTGCGGGTAAAGATTTATCCTGTTGAGGCGGGTGAGGCAGAAGAAACCTTTCCACAATTTAAAGCTGGGGCAAAAACACCGGGCACATCAAAACGCAAAAAATTTATCAATGGTCGCTGGTTAAAATATTTTGCTGGCACAAAATTTAAAGGCTAAGGTGAAACAATAATGACTCAACTGGCTTTAGTGATCGATTTAAATGTCTGCGTTGGCTGCCACGCCTGTGTCACCAGCTGTAAAGAGTGGAACACTTCCGGAACGGCGGGTTTTATGTCGGACTATAACCCTTACGATAAAGATCCAACCGGCACTTTTTTTAATCGTGTACAAACCTTTGAAATAGGCAAATACCCGAACACACAAACGGTTCACTTTCCAAAAAGTTGTTTGCATTGTGAGGAGCCACCCTGTGTACCGGTTTGTCCAACCGGTGCCAGCTATAAACGTGAACAGGATGGCATTGTATTAGTCGATTATGACAAATGCATCGGTTGCAAATATTGTTCATGGGCCTGCCCTTATGGCGCTCGCGAAATTGATGAGAACCAGAAGGTCATGAAAAAATGTACCTTATGTGTTGATCGTATTTATGACAAAACTTTACCCGAAGCCGAACGTAAACCAGCCTGTGTTTTAGCTTGCCCAACTAGCGCCCGTTTATTCGGCGATGTCAATGACCCGGATTCTGTCGTTTCAGAACAGATTCGTGATAATGGCGGTTATCAATTAATGCCGGAATGGGGCACAAAACCGGCGAACCATTATCTACCACGCCGAAAAGCTAACATAACCATTCATCGAGACGAGCTGACCCGGGTTGATAACCCGCTTAATAAAGAGCGTCAACTG
Source organism: Gammaproteobacteria bacterium (assembly GCA_022712755.1). Lineage (GTDB taxonomy): Bacteria > Pseudomonadota > Gammaproteobacteria > SZUA-229 > SZUA-229. The sequence goes on along the minus strand of JAFLJY010000180.1, from coordinate 2,513 downwards.
CCAATGCCTGATGATGATGAACAAACATTAGATGATGTGATGAGTTGGTAATTTGAACCTGTGCCATTTGAATGTATGGGTATAAATTTTGACACAGAGAACACAAAGAACTCAGAGTTATAAACTGTATTGATCAGGCTGGGCCTTTTATGCGGCAATGGGGAAAAATGCCGGGATAGCTTTTCCATCTCTGTGTCCTCAGTGGTCTCTGTGTCTATGCTTGTTACCCTTGATATAACATGGGTCCGTATTTTTTAAAGAGAGTAATTTATGCACCCAGCTTTTTCAGTTATTTTTTTAACCACTTTAATCGGTGTTGGTCAGGGACTGTTTCTGGCTTTATATACCGGTCAATTGTATTCTGTTATTCAGGTATTACCAGTACAGGATTCACCTGGCTTTTATGGTTACGGCAGTTTACTGGCACTGGTGTTTTTAGCCGCTGGTTTGCTTGCCTCATTTTTCCATCTCGGTCATCCAGAACGTGCCTGGCGTTCGGCAGCTAAATGGAAAACCTCCTGGTTATCACGTGAAGTAATTGTATTACCCGCTTTTATGGGTTTGACTTTTATTTATGCAATGATTCACATCAGCGGCTGGAATCCGGTACTGTTTATTTTAGGCGAAGACTTTATTGTTAATCTTTCTTTATTCATTGGTGCCATCAATACCGTTCTGGCTTTTAGTCTGTTCATCTGCACTGCAATGATTTATGCTTGTATTAAATTTTTGCAGGAATGGGCAACACCGTTAACGGTTATTAATTACACTTTGTTAGGTATGGCATCCGGTTTTGCTTTAAGTGCCGCATTTGCTGCTTATGTGCAATCTGACTTAATCAATTTTTATGGTGGCTGGACAATAACCTTAACAATTTTTGCCTTTATTACCCGCATCGCTGCTTTAATGCGTAATGCAAAAATAAAATACAAATCAAACTTGAGCAGCGCTATTGGTATTCGCCATACAAAAATAAAACAAATAGCACAGGGCTCAATGGGCGGCTCTTTTAACACCCGGGAATATTTTCACGGCACGAAGCCGATATTCTTTAAAAGCATTAAATGGGTTTTTTTAATGCTAGTTTTTATTGTTCCGGTTGTATTGCTAATTGCCGCACTAACAACTAATATTTTTGTTTTGTTCGCCGTAGCATTTGTGGTTCAATATGTAGGTTTAATCGCTGAGCGATGGTTCTTTTTTGCACAGGCGAATCACCCGCAGAATCTTTATTACCAGACTATTTAAAATTTGTCTGGTCTGAATATTTATTACAATCAATGACTGCTTACGGTCATTAGCGGGCATTCAAAATCAAAAGCAATAGTCCGCGAAGTACGCAAAAGACGCGAAAAAAGAAAAAATAATAATAAGTTTACAGGAATAAAATTTTGCTGTTTATATCGACTAAAGCCAGCAATGCTATTGCTTTTTCAGATATCTCTAAAAAAACAAAAAATATTTTCTTTGCGTTCTTCGCGGACGAATGTTTTTCAGCTTTTCCAACGTCAGCTATGTGTCGAAAGCTGACTCTCACTATCAGAGCAAATAGGGCTTTCATCTACAAAAATAATTTATTCAAACACCACTGTTCGGTTTTCATATACCAACAGGTCGTGATGCACATGATGTCGAACTGCACGAGCAAGTACAATTTTCTCCAGGTCACGACCAATACGTACCATGTCTTCAACCGAATCTTTATGGCTTACATGCACCACGTCCTGTTCAATGATTGGACCGGCATCTAATTCTGCAGTAACGTAATGGCTGGTGGCGCCGATGATTTTTACCCCGCGCTGATAAGCGCTGTGATAGGGGCGACCGCCAGGAAAAGCAGGCAGGAATGAGTGATGAATATTAATAATTTTTTGTGGATAATGTTTTACAAAATTATCACTTAAAACCTGCATGTACCGGGCTAACACAATAAAATCTATATTGTGCTGCAACAACAATTCTTTCTGTTTTTCTTCCTGCTGTTTTTTAGTTTCCTTCGTTATAGATAGACAATGAAAATCAATATCCAGGCGCTGTGCTGCCTTTTGTAAATTTCTATGGTTACTGATGATTACCGGTATCTCAACATTTAATTCACCGCATTCATAACGTGCCAGCAAATCATAAAAACAGTGTGACATTTTTGATACAAACAATGCCATACGTTGCTTTGTCTCTGAAAAATGTAACTGAAAAATCATTTGATACCGTGAAGCCACCAGGGTCTCAAAATATTCAGCGATCTTTTCACGTTGAATAACAAACTTTTCCAGATCCCATTCGATGCGCATAAAAAAAACGCCTTGCTCGCTATCAACGTGTTGATCCAGGTACACAATATTACCGCCGTTTTTGTGAATAAATTCAGTAATAGTTACCACGATGCCCGGTTTGTCTGGACAGTGAATTAATAAAATTGCGGCATTTTTATTTGGATTAATCATTATTCTTTTTTATTAATCTGTTTAATCAGTCTTTCTTTATATTAAAAGTTGCATAAGTATTCGAAGTGT
>JAFLJY010000237.1 GCA_022712755.1 Gammaproteobacteria bacterium | reverse complement strand
AACATGCCTGATTTAACAAAACTGTGTGATGATAAAAACCTGCTAATTGTTGAAGATTGCGCACAGTCCTTCGGCGCACACATCGACAATAAAATGACCGGCAGTTTCGGTGATTTTGGCGCTTTCAGCTTTTTCCCCAGTAAAAATCTCGGCTGTTTTGGTGATGGTGGTTTAATTACCACTAACGATGAGAAGTACGCAAACGAGCTGAAAGTATTGCGTAACCATGGCAGCCGCGAACGCTATCACCACAATGTAATCGGCTATAACAGCCGACTGGACGAATTGCAGGCCGTCATTTTACGCATCAAACTAAAGCACATAAACGATTACAATGCTAACCGGCGGCGAGTTGCGCACCGTTATTCAAACGCCCTGAAAGATACCGGCATTCAAACGCCTTTTGAAGATGAGACTGGGTTGCATGTTTACCATCAATATACGCTGTTGTCTGAAAACCGTGATCACATTATGAAAGCCTTGCAGGATAACGGCATTGCCTGCGCCGTGTATTACCCTATTCCTCTGCACAGACAGGATGTGTACATGGAAAGTTACCAGAACCTCAAACTTCCGATTACAGAGTCTGTGTCCAGTAACTGTTTCTCATTACCGGTTTATCCGGAGCTGGAAGATGAAAAAGTTGATGCTATCACTGACATCATCAAAGGTGCATTGTAATTGTACGGCTAAACCTATGTTGTCATATAAAAAGGATTGCAGGTAACATCACAACAAACCTGGGCAAAAGATAGCTTTGCCGTAACTTCTTAATAAGTCCGTGTGGTGTATGGTTCTGAGACACGCCGTAAATACATCCGCATGTTGATCAAAGCGGGGCTTGACGGTAGCATCCATGCTACCGACAGTCTCATCACCATACACCACACGGACTTATTGAGAAGTTACGCTTTGCCACCTCCATCCTTTGATTTGTTAATCGCACCGCCTTCCTGGCTCTTTGCGCCATAATTGCAAACATGGCCGTCCATCCATGGACATAACGGCACATCATTGTACTATCTGTATTTACGCAAATACCACCATTCAAAAAATCGTTTCATCCAGTGTAATAAAAGCATACCCGGCAACATAATATTGCTGCTTTCTGTGCGTGAAATCATCATGCCCTTATCATTACTATCAACAATACAAACCAACTCAACTTTAAAAGTCGCATCGGCTGTTTCTCCATTTAATTCAGCCAGTAAGTTTTTCGCTGCGGCTTCTGCCTGCAGGTCGGCCATATGTGCCTGTTTGGGCATCCAGTCGGGTCCGGGGAAACTACCGGAATCACCGGCAACATAAACACCATTCAGAGACTCCACTTTACAATGCTGGTCAGCCTTAATCAGACCACCTTCAGAACGTGGCAAATCACTGTTATCAAACCATTTATTACCCGTCATACCGGGCATAAAAATAATCAGATCCGTTTTAAATTCACCCTTTTCCGTTACCACACGATCCGCCTCAAAAGCTTTCATTTTTTGGCCAAGATGCGTTTTTATCTCACGTTTTTTCATTTCTCCCAGCAGTCGTTCTACGGCTTTTGGCCCAAGCCGATTACCGGGTTTTTCCGCCGGCGTAAAAAACACCAGTTCAAAATTATTTCTTCGCCTCTGTTTTTTTAGCAGTGTATCAGTGCCGAACAGAAACTCAAACATCGGCCCGCCTCGCATTGCCGAAGGCTCTTTCGGATTACCGGCAAAACCAAAGGCAATCGTACCACCACTCATGGCATCGATCCGATCACGAATTTTTTCAACCGCGTCAATACCTTCACAAGGGGTAATAGCATGTTCAATACCCGGTAGTTTTTTGATAAAACGGCCTCCGGATGCAATGATTAAACCATCGTTATTAACATCACCATTATCAGTTTCAACAATACGACCGTCTGCAGATAAAGCGGTAACACTGGCCTGATGAAATTTCACATTCAAACGTTTGAAGAAGTTTTCCAACGGTACAATAATATCTTCACGTTTCCGCAAACCACTGGGAATCCAGATAAGACTGGGCAAATAATGTAATTCTGCAGATGGCGCGATTAACGTAATTTCACAGTTTTTATCCAGCTTACGCAACTGACGCACAGCGGTTAAACCGGCAAAACCTGCACCGATGACTGTTATTTTTTTCATTGAGGAATACCTGGACTGAATAATTAATATTTTGATGAAATAGCACTTTCTAGCAATGGGTTGTAAACCCATACAGTACGATCCCGAATAGACTCATCAAAACCATCGTTATATAAAATGGCCACCTGACTCCATTTACCCTGTTTATCCATTTCCAGAACACGTTGGCCTTTTTTTAATTGCACAACAATATTACTTTCGACCGAAGGGGCATTTCTAGCGTTAAGTTTACGCGCATTGACCAGGCGTACCTGTCCAAACATTAAACCATAATCGTAAATGATAGAATGCATACGACCTTGTATTTCTTTATCATTACGCATCATCATCGACTGTAAAACGGTGATGGCATCTTCATGACCTTCCTTTGCCGCCAACAAATAATAATCTATCGCTTTTGTTGAGTCCTTTGGCATCTCGCCTTCACCCAGGCTGTATAACATACCTATTGAAAAACTGGCATCGGTATGCCCCTGCCTGGAGGCTTTATTCCACCATTGCAGTGCCTGGCTATCATTCACCCGCAAACCATAACCATTGAGATACATCCAGCCGATATTATATTGTGCATCTGCATCACCATCATTAGCAAGCGGTAGCATGACACAGTATGCCTTTGCAAAATCACCGGTTCGCATTGCGGTAACAGCATCTTCTAAATCATTTGAGGCAGCGTTATTAGCAAATAAAACAAAAGTGATAAACAATAAATGGAGTAACTCAATAGCCCGTGCCGGTTTTGATTTTGAGACTGTCGGTAGCATGGATGCTACCGTCAGTCCCGAGTTGATCAACATGGGGATGTATTTACGGCGTGTCTCAAAACCAAAACCGCCACGGGCTATTGAGTTACTAAATGGATAGCTAAAAGTTTGTTTTGCATACATTTTATTTATTGTTTATTCTATAACGCACTAATCGAATGGCTAATATCACAATAAGAAAACTGTGCCAGAACAGATCAAATATATCAATGGGTTTACTTAACTCACCGTTCATTAACATGCGCGATTTTTCTAGCAAATGTGGTTCAGGTACAAACGGTGCTAATGCCATTAACAGGGTGACAGCCACCAGGGCTAATAACGGAATGTCATCAATAAGTTTAAGCGCGGATTTAATCATGAGTTTGATTCATTAAAATAGTTTTCTAAGTATTCATCGAAACTGATTTTGTCTTCACTTTCGATTCTCGATTGTTGGGCTAGTGATTCGCTAGTCATATTTTCAAAGAACTTAACTTTGTCTGCTGACAGCAGATGATTTTTATAATACTGGTTATGGTGTTTGGACATGCGTTGCGCATGATGATAAAAACCTTCATCGTGTTCTCTCATTTCAGCCAACATTCTGGCAGAAGGTGTTAAGTCAGGATCATAGACACTGGCAATCTGCGACTTCACACTGGAGAAATAATTCTCGCTGTGATTAGCCCGATCCAGCAACCTCGCCACGCCAGTCATCTTATGGCACAACTCAGCTGCCCAGTCCTGCAGACTGATTTTTTCGATGCTTTGATTTAAAACGCTCTGGTTTGCGCTGACCCGTATGCTGGCCTGTAAACCAGCCTGCTGTGAACCTGGCTGCCGTGAATCGGGCGACTGCAAGCTGGCACGCTGCAAATCCAGACCAGGTTCTCGCCCCTGATGCGCAACCAGTAATAAATTCTCATCAATTGCATCTATTTCACTCTGGCTTAAAACCGGGCTGGATTGCAACAAACAAAACAGCATGAACACTTCAAGAAAGTATAACTGTTCGGAGTTTATGCCATGCGGATCAAAGGCATTTACATCCAGTGAGCGCAGTTCAACATAAGCAATACCTCGATTTTTTAATGCTGTCGAGGGTTTTTCATCGCCCTGCACAATCTGCTTTGGCCTGACCGAACTGTAATATTCATTTTCTATTTGTAGAATATTACTATTAAGCTGCTGATATTCACCGTCTACTTTAACTCCTATTTCTTCATAACCTTTGTAGGGCGTGCTAATCGCACATTGCATACTTTTAATATAAGCATCGAGTGAATCGTAACAGGCTTTTATGCCTGCTAAATCCTCTTTATTGTTCTGGTAGCCAATATCACCCAGGCGCAAAGAAGTAGCATAAGTTTGATAATAAGTATTATCATTGAATGACTGCAAAATAGTACGTTTGCCGTTTAAAAACGATTTACAAACCGCTGGTGATGCACCAAATAGATACGGCACTAACCAGCCATAACGCAATAAATTCCGAATCAGACCCATATATTGATCGGAGACAAATGCCTGTAAATTATTGCTCTGAAGGTTATCGGTCTGGATGTTATCAGCATGGTGTATTAGCTGCTGATAGCGCAACCAGAACGCATCTGAAAATGAATAATTAAAATGCACACCGGCAATCACCTGCATCGCACGCCCATAGCGCAAACCCAGGCCACGGCGATAAGCTGTTTTCATCTGCGCTGCATTCGATGAGCCATACCTGGCTAACGGAATACCGGTTTCACCGGCAACCACACAGGGCATGCTGGTTGCCCAAAGAATCTCATTGTCCAGATGGCGATAGACAAAAGTCTGAATATCATCAAGTGATTGAATCACCTCGGCAACTGAATTACACGGTGGTGTCACCAGCTCAGTTAAAGCTTCGGAAAAATCTGTAGTAATTTGCGGATGCGTTAATGCACTGCCCCAGGCGACAGGATGCTGCGTCTGAGAAATACTACCCTCAGGACATACCCGTAAACTTTCTTTTTCCAGACCGATTTTTGATGCTGATAAAGCATCGAAAATGTCAGAATCCGCTAATAAAGATAAACGTTGCTGGAGTAATCGATATAAAGACACTTAATAATCTTGATGGTTATTTTGGAGCGTGAATTATACGGCTTATGGACACTGGAATCATATCTATTTTGAAAACCTAATCTGTAATCTTAGAGCATCTCGCCCACCCATCTACAAGTAACTGAAGCAAATATGTAGGTCGGGTTAGACGTTTTTTGTCGTAACCCGACATGCCGGAGG
>JAFLJY010000179.1 GCA_022712755.1 Gammaproteobacteria bacterium | reverse complement strand
ATAAAGTGACTTTTTTCTGAATGTCCGTTTAAGCTGAAAATTCTTTGCCTGCATTCCAAGCCTATAGTCCGCTTAGTGTTGTTTGCAGACATGCTGACAACTTATAGCTTCACTGGAAGCATTAAATGACCAGAACGGGCAAACTATGGATTTGTACTCAAAAAGCACCCTCGGTTAAGTGTATTTGATGCACAGAGTATTTTTGACTTATTGCGTATACTACGCAATAAATGTACCAATAACTTTATCTATACTCTCTGTGGTAAAAATATTTTTTACGTTCTTATACAGATTCAAACACAGTGGCACACATTTTTATTCCTGTCCATTAGCGACAGGCATTTTCCTGTGTAATTCAACCACGTTACTACCTGGCAAGCCTGCCAGCGGTACTGATATGTAATGCCCTTGTATCTTATCAACACCGCAGATTTTTAATAATCGAATAATCTCCGGACTTTCAACATATTCAGCAACGGTATAGCGACCCAGGGAATGGGCAACATCATTCATCGCGTTGACAATCGCTCTGTCTGTTGCGCCTCTCACCATGCTTCTGACAAATTGGCCATCAATCTTTACATAATCTGTTGGCAGGTTTTTTAGTTGTGAAAATGAACAATAACCCGTACCAAAATCATCAAGCGAAAAACGACAGCCGATTTTTCGCAATTCATTAATAAAATCATTCGCCTCTTCAATATTTGCAATAGCACAGGTTTCTGTCACTTCAAATGTTAATATCCGCGGATTAACATCATGCTGCTCAATCAACGATTTAATTTTATTCAGTGATTTGTCACTACCAACCGTATTGCCCGATAGATTGATTGATAAACGCAATTTTTTGCTTAAAGCACCGGTAGCAACCACCTCCTGCAGAGCATGTTCCAGTACCCATAGATCAACATCAATCATCAGATTAAATCGTTCAGCAGTAGGAATAAAGCTGTCAGGGTAGTGTAATCCACCATCCTCATTAATCATCCGCACCAGTACTTCGTAACTATATATTTTATCAACATCATTCAGATGTCGCTGCCATAATTCGCCATCCTGTGCCGGCAAATTCATTAGATCAACATCCTTCATGTCCATGATAGGTTGATAATGCAACACAAATTTGTTTTTTTCCAGGGCTTCTTTAATACGTGCAGACCAGCCAAGCTCACTGCCCATGGCATTACGTTCATCACTGCTTTTTTCATACAAATGCGTTTGGTTTCTGCCCAGGCGTTTTGAAATATGGCATGCAATATCTGCATTGGCCATCACGTTACCTGCAGTGATGTCGGGCACATCCATTAACGCCACACCAAAACTTGCATTGACATGGTATGTTTTATCTTCGTAACACACACGCAAATTTGACAATGATATTCTGATTTCATCTGCAATATTAACTGCTGTACTTTCATCGACATTTTTCAAAACAAACGCAAATTCATCACCGCCGATTCGCGCAGCGATATCCTGACGGCGCAAACTTTTGTTAACTTCCTGACTTAAATCGATGAGAATCTGATCACCAACATCGTGTCCAGCTGTGTCATTGACATATTTAAAACGATCCAGGTCAAGATACACCACGGCACTCATCATGCCAGTACGTTTTACATTATTAATTTCATTTTCAAGATAACTTTCAAAATAACGGCGATTATACAGTCCGGTCAGATGGTCATGTGTGGCTTGCCAGCGCAGCTTTTCTTCCATCATCCTGCGCTCGGAAACATCACGAAAAGCAATCACCGAGCCTTCCTTCTTGTCATCAACGGTTAGCGGATACAAGGTACAATCAACCGGAATCTCTTTGCCGCTTTGATGACGAAACCAGGTTTCCCAGCCTTGCAATGACTGGCCTGAGTAATACGCTTCTTTCAATAAATCACGACCAGTATTCTGGGCATTTACGTGGAAGGCTGCATCGGCATTTGTGCCGAGCAACGATTTGACATTGCACAAACCTAATACTTTTAATGCGGCTGGATTCATGAAGATAATGCGGCCAACATTATCAACACCATAAACGCCTTCACCAACCGATTCTAAAATTGCGGCGAGACTTTCACGCTGCTTCTCAATAGAGCGTTGCACTTCAATAAAACGCCGCATACCAGACAGGCGTGCAAGAAACAATTCTTCAGGTTCATTTTTGAACATACATTCAATGGCACCTGCCTGCAAGCAGGTACGTATCGCCGAATCCAGATAAGTGCCGGTAATAACCGCTGTTCGTATTTCTGCAGTATGCGGATTATCACGCAGCTTTTGGCACAACACATAACCATTATGCTCAGGCATGAAATAATCAACTATGGCTATGTCTATTTTTTGATCGCAAGCAATGCAGTAAGCTTCATCAACAGAGCTGGCCGTAATCACCTCATAGTAGTTACGTTGCAACAGTCGCTGATAATAAACGCGGCTGCTTTTTGAATCATCAACCAGCAGAATGGTGGTCTTTGATTCATTGTGATCGGCTATTCGCTGTTCAATAACCGGATCCTGAGACTCCGGATTTAGCACTGACTCTAATAACGATGCAACTTCCTGATAATTTTCCCAGGGTACTAATGCGGTTTTTTTACGGGTACTCATCCAGTTAAGCAGCTCAAGCTCTGCATCATTGGATAATAAAATTACCGGAATCTCACTGTAAGGCTCGCGGTCAAGAATGACCAACAGATGTTTGGATTCTTCAAAATGCTCGTAGTTAGGCCAGCCTACTAAAATGGCGTGTAGTTGCTGCCGGTTTGATTGCAATGAGTTAATGGCAGAAGTAAAACTGTCTGCATTGATAAGTTCATAACCTAACTTTTGCAAAGTTTTGCCAAGCATATATCGCAATGTAGGCGATTCTTCTATAACCAGAATTCGTTGCTTTGCGATATTGTCAGGCATGCGGTTTCCCAGGGTGATTCTTTATGAATCGTTCATACGAACGGCAAACAGGTGGTTATAATACAAAAACCATCCTGGCACAGGGGATTAATAAAATCCGGATTTGACCACATCATTAATAGCTAAGTTATAGCAACTTACCTCAAAAAATCCAGTATTTTTCAGGCTTCAACTAAATCAATAAAACAGCACCACTTATTGCACTCCTAACTCAATCGCCGTTATGACCTCTGCCTCAATATTAAGCAGCAGTGTTTTAGCCGGACTGTTTTGCGCGATAATACCGGGACGGTTAAACAGCACGGTGGTTTTGCCTTCTCGTTCGATAAGGGTGATGTGTAACGGGCAAAAACCCAGCATAGTCGGATCTAAATTGCTGACCTTATTCGCGTACCAGCCATTACAGAACACCATGCTGCGAATTTCGCTGAGATTATTCTGATTATATTCATCACCCCACTTTTTTGAAAACCGCGCCAGGTTAGCACCCATGTTTGGCTCAAAAACCACATAAAATCGCGCATCTTCCAGGCTTTTATACACCCTGTCATAAACCCCGGAAAGCGGTTTATCAACATGCAGAATATACACGCCACTATTCTTATTGCCAGCAACAGCATTTAATGCTGAAAACATTAGCACTAACAAAACCAGCCACATCGTTTTTATTTTCATGGTGACACCTGTAATTACTCACTCTTTTATACCACTATAGCGTGGTCTGTTACAATGGCCTGTTACAATATGGCCCCGCCCTGATTTTAATTTTGTGGAGAAAACAGTGTCCAGAACCGGCAACTTTTCAGCAACCCGACTGCGCCGAATGCGCCGTTGCGATTTTTCACGTCGTCTGATGCGTGAAAACAAACTATCTGTCGACGACCTTATTTACCCGATGTTTGTTATTGAAGGCAGCAACAAACGTGAAGCGGTTACCTCCATGCCAGGTGTCGAGCGAGTGACAGTTGACCTGCTGCTGGAAGAAGCCAGACAATGTTTTGCACTGGGTATCCCAGCCATCGCCCTGTTCCCCGTGGTTTCAGATAACAAAAAATCAGATGATGCCGCTGAAGCTTATAACCCGGATGGCCTGGCACAAACTGCGGTAAGAGAACTAAAAAAAGCCCTGCCCGAGCTAGGCGTAATTACCGATGTTGCCCTCGACCCGTTTACCAGTCACGGCCAGGATGGTTTGATTGATGCTACCGGCTATGTTTTAAATGACGAAACCGTTGAGGTACTGGTTAAACAGGCGCTATCCCATGCACAAGCAGGGGCAGATGTGGTGGCACCATCCGATATGATGGATGGTCGTATTGGTGCAATACGAAAAGTACTGGAAGACAACGGTTTTATTCACACCCGCATACTGGCTTATTCAGCAAAATACGCCTCCAGTTTTTATGGCCCGTTTCGCGATGCCGTCGGCTCGGCAAAAAATCTCGGCTCTGGCAATAAATACAGTTACCAGATGGATCCTGCTAATTCAGATGAAGCGTTGCGCGAGGTTGAACTCGACATTAAAGAAGGCGCAGACATGTTTATGGTAAAACCGGGTATGCCCTATCTGGATATTGTGCGCCGGGTAAAAGATGAGTTTGCTATTCCCACTTATGTTTATCAGGTAAGCGGTGAATACGCCATGTTAAAGGCCGCCGCACAAAATGGCTGGCTGGATGAAAAAGCCACGGTACTGGAAAGTCTACTGGGCTTCAAACGTGCCGGTGCTGATGGTATTTTGACCTACTACGCAAAAACCGTGGCGCTGTGGCTAAAGGAGAAATGACTATTGACACAGATCGTTATGCTGTTTTTGGTAACCCGATAAAACACAGCAAATCACCACAAATCCATACACTGTTCGCCGAGCAAACCAAACAGCCGCTGATTTATACGGCTGAGCTGGTTGAAACCGGACAATTTAATCAGGCGGTTAAATATTTCATAAAAAACAACGGTAAAGGTTTGAACATCACCGTACCGTTTAAAGAAGACGCGTGGGCATGTGCTACACAACGCAGTACTCGTGCCCAACGTGCTGGTGCGGTTAATACCTTAGTTGTCAAAGTAGACGGTGAGTTATACGGCGACACCACAGACGGTGTTGGACTGGTACGTGACCTCTTGCAAAACCACAGCATCCAGATAAAAAATAAAGATGTTTTAATTGTCGGCGCAGGTGGTGCGGTTCGCGGGATACTGGAAGAAATACTGGCACAACAACCCGCATCACTATTAATCGCTAATCGCACCAAACAAAAAGCCGAACAACTGGCTAAAGATTTTTCTGAGCTGGGAAGCATAAAGGGTTGCGGGCTGGATGAAATCAATGATACCAGTTTTGATATTGTTATCAATGGTACCTCAGCCAGTTTAAAAGGCGACTTGCCACCACTGCCTGGTTCGATATTCAGAGAAAATAGTTGCAGTTACGACATGATGTACGCCGCACAAGCCACGCCTTTTATGCAGTGGTCGACAAACAACGGGGCCACAACCGTGTTTGATGGTTTAGGCATGCTGGTTGAACAGGCCGCAGAGTCGTTTTACCTGTGGCGCGATGTCCGACCCGAAACCAAACCTGTCGTCCAGCATATTCGAAACCTGCTAATCAATTCTTAAGGCACCCTGTGGCAGTTCAAACGCCAACTGTTTAGCTGTTGCTACCAGACAAATGAATAACCAACATTCAGAATAATCGCATCAAGATCTGGCGTTTCCTCAATTGATGGGACATTGCCATCATCAAATGTCTGCGTCATAAATTCACCTCGGATGGAGAACTCACTGTTTTCGCTTACCGCATAACCATATTTCAAACCTAATGTCGTGGTGGTAAACTTCGACAACCTGGAATCACTACTCACCTCTTTCAATAACACCTGCCCATTGGCATCAACATCGACACCCTGTACCAGATTATGTCGATAGAAGTCGGCTGCATCCTGCATGTAATAACGCACATGTGGCTGCAAATAACTGCGCCCCATCTCATAGCGATATTTCAAATCAAAAGTATTAGAACGAATGCCCCAGTCGTCCCAAAAATAGCGATATGAAAAATGAACGACGTCTCGCGTAAGATGATGCGCCACTCTAAAGAATAAATTATTGCGTTGACGTCAGTCCGGCCTGTTCTCGTAGACATATGGCAAAGCATCAGGATTGACATTAAGCAATGCCGAGTTATCGGACAAGCCGGCTACCGAGTCAACCACAGACACAATCTTAAATGGGTCATTCAGATAACCATCGGATATACCGTATGAATAGTTCGCCTCTATCAAGGTGTGACGACTGACTACCTGGGTGACACCGATAAGAAAATCAGCGACTGTTTTAGTATCATCGCTACCTTCACGGTTTGTCTGCCCAGGCTCCCGCATTGGACTCAGCGCAATGGGAATGCCGCCTTCCGGGGTGTAAATATCATTATTGAATGCCAGGCTGGCGGTCAATGTTGTATTTTTATTGTTCAAGTCCCGCATGTAGCTGCCGCTCAGCCCTAATGATAAATAGTCATACTCGACTGACGTATTCAGCCCAAGCTTAACTCTTGATAAGCGGTTAATCGGCAACATCCAGTCAGCACCAAATGCCACGCGGGTATCCTGGAAGGTATCATCCAGAGGGTTTTCACCGGGTTTTGCGGTATAAGTCGCATTACCCGATGGTGTAGTAAAGGTTTGCACAACGGATGAGGCATGCGCGCCATTCGGTGAAGCACCGGTTAAAACATCAATCACTAATCTGAGATCGATGCGCTCGCCATCGTCTCCAAGCTCTCTGCCGGCATAAATGGCTGGCTCAAACGCACTAACACGACTGTCACTTTCACTATAATAAAGAAAAGCCGTATCAACATCCCATTCTGAATCAGATGCCTGTGCTGCGGGTGCGGTTATCTGCAGCAATGAACAGGTGGCAAGCCCAAGCTTGCCTTTAATATTCTTTAGTTGCATCCGCAGCCTCCACCACCCACACCCTGGCCACCGCTGGATGCTTCCTTACTAAAATAAATATGCTCATCATAAAAATTATCAAAATAATCAGGAACCAGCCGCATGGAATCTTTAGCCAGTAAATCGCGCTCCCAGGGTTGCACTCCCATTGAGCTACAGCCTGACAGAAAAACTATAAAAACAAATATAACCCATTTTTTCATTTTAGAATTACCTGCTACTTAAGCACGCCTGGTTGCGTCGGGGTGAGGTGCGAAGACCAACAAATCGCCGCACAAAATCGTTGCGGTTCGACCTTCCCCCAACCTTGGAGTAGGAACTAAAAAATATTTTGATTTGGCACACAGAAAAAATCCAGCTTTATTTAAAAATCCCTGGAATATATGATGGGTTTTTAAGGATACCTTAAGAAACACACAATCAACAAAAAAGGGGCCTGTCGAATTAGCAACAGCACCCATGCTTTAAGCATGGACGCTTCTATCAGGATATTTTACATGAATATCAGGATAAGACAGAATGGCGATCTTTAAGATTCACATATTGCTTTGCTGAATATTGCAGAAAGTTTTTTTCTTTATCCGTTAACTCACGCACTCTTTTCACCGGACTGCCGAGCCACATATAACCGCCTTCAAGCACCTTGTTTGGCGGCACCAGGCTACCCGCACCCACCATTGCGCCTGACTGCACTACAGAACCATCCAGCACCACCGAACCCATGCCGATCAAACACAAGTCCTCAACCGTACAGGCATGCAAAATCACATTATGACCCACAGTCACATCATCACCCACCGTTAGCTTAAAACCACCCGGCGCATAGTCACTATCATGGGTCACATGTAAAATACTGCCATCCTGAATATTGGTTCGCTTGCCAATAGTTATCGAATGGATATCGCCGCGAACAGAACAGCAGGGCCAGATGGAGCTGTCTGCGCCGATAACTACGTTACCAGTCACTACCGCGCTTTCATCTATAAACGCTGTGGTTGCAATTTGTGGGGTGAAGCTTTCAAAAGAACGGATATTTCGCATAACGATTGCTCATAAATTATTAACAGGTAACATGAAAACTATAGCACTGATTTAGCATGACTGGGGCGGGCTACAACCTTCTAAGCAACTTCAATTGGCACCATAATCATTCCAAGCTATGTAGGTCGGGTTAGACGTTTTTTGTCGTAACCCGACATGCCGTAGGATGCAACAACCTCCAGGCCTGTCGGGTTACGACAAAAAACGTCTAACCCGACCTACATATTTGCTTTAGTTACTTGTAGATGGGTGGGCGGCACGTCTTGAGGAGCTATGTAAATAGCACGGTAGGTTGGCGCGGCAAATCGGAATGGAGAACAAGCTCCAGCAATCTCAGTGTGCAGTCAAACACATCGTAATCAGGTAAAATCACGCTGATGACTAAACCACCAACAAAGCCGCAACGCAACTCACCAGCACTGCAAAGAACAACAGGTTTCTGGCAGCAGATCGGCGCATTTATAAAAGAATTATTTATTGTCCTGTTAGACCAGTTAAAATGCGTCTTCAGACCCTTTTTATTATTGTTAAAATTTATTGTTAAACAAGCAAATAAATTTATCGATTATCTCGCCATGCATCCTCTGCTTGACTCACTGGAACACGGGGTTAAAAAATCACCGATAAATCTCAGGCAGTCAACAGCATCAATTAAACAACAAATAACGTTATTTAAACAAAGTAAGTTTTACCAAAAAGCCGGTCTCTACTCACAGCTGATACGGTTAGACAAACCCATTGGCATCCTTTTATTATTATGGCCAACACTCATCGCATTATGGATTGCCGCTGAAGGCTGGCCAGACCCTCTGGTTTTATTTGTTTTTGTTATGGGTGTGATATTAATGCGCTCTGCGGGTTGTGCAATCAACGATTACGCCGACCGTAAAATAGACAGCAAAGTTAAACGTACCGAACAACGCCCTCTGGCAAGCGGAAAAATCACAAAAAAAGAAGCCCTGGCAGTTTTTGCCACACTCAGCCTGCTCGCGTTTTTGCTGGTGTTATTGATGAACACGCTGACTATCATCATGTCGCTGGTCGGTGTTTTACTGGCTGTCAGTTACCCGTTCATGAAACGCTACCATTACTTACCACAGGTACATTTAGGTGCTGCTTTTGGCTGGGCTGCTCCAATGGCGTATGCTGCTCAGGCAAACGAAGTGACCACTGTCACCTGGCTGATTTTTCTTGCTACCATCCTATGGGCTACCGCATACGACACCATGTACGCCATGGTAGACTATGATGATGACATCAAGATCGGTGTTAAATCGACCGCTATTTTATTTGGCAATCAGGATAAGTTAATTATCGGTTTGATACAGATCTTACTGATTTTGAATTTATTGTTGATTGGTCATCGAGCAGAGTTAAGTGGATTTTATTATTCAGGTGTAGCCGCAGCCATGGTGTTTGCTGTTTACCAGCAATATTTAATAAAAGATCGGCAACGCGAACTTTGTTTTAAGGCGTTTTTAAATAACAACTGGTTTGGTTTTGTTTTGTTTATTGGGGTATTTCTGGATTATCAATTTGCAGATTTACAATGAATATAAATTTAACGACTATTAACCATGTCCACAGCAATTAAACAAGTACTTAACATAGTCACAACTGCTGTCCTAATCAGCAGCTTGTTTACTGGCATACTGCTGGCAGAACCCATTTATCACCCGAGCGGCTCAAAACTAACTTTTGGCGGCATGACGCACAGGCAAATGACGGTGTCAGATATGGGCAACCCTGCTCATCCTGCGATTGACCCGACCCCTGAAGATAGCGCCAACCGTTATGGAGCAGGCCTCTCCATTGGTTTAGGCATCGAATATGACGCTAATGACTCCTTGTTTGAACTGTTAAATAAGGCAGGTGGCGACGATGCTCTAGCCCCTGGTGATGGTGATGACAGTGACGGAGGTGGCGGAACCGGACCAGACTTTCCGGATATTACCGACCCGGACTTAATCGCACTTATTGATACCATAAAAACCAAAGCGACCGTACTGGGTGCTCTTGTCGCAATAGCGGTAACGGATTTAAATGCCAAAGCCTTTGCGTCAGCTGACATCCCTGTCCTCATCAGTAATGATGTTTTAGGTGGCTCCTGGACATTCGGCGCAAATGTTTCACTTACCACGAATATCAAAGGCCTAAGCGACCCTATAGAATTTGATGCAGTCGCGGCCTTAGCTGAGCTGGAGAGAGCCTACCAGGCCTCAAAACTACCATCAGGCGGCACAGAAGCTGAAACTTTTCAGATTACAAAAGGGCTTTCCGTCACCGTTGACCCAATAACAGGCAAAACTACATACCGCTTTGAAAATAACAGCGGCACGATCACTCGAGCCGCTCAGATATCAGAAATAAGTATTGGTTACAGCCGCAAAGTCTGGGCAAAAGAAAGCAATGAAATATATATTGGTGTAAAACCTAAATATTACAACGTAGGTTTGTCGAACACCTTTATCTTCCTCGATAATATTGAAGACGCAAAATCCATTTTTGAAGCGCTGGATAAAGACAATTTTAGTTACACTGAAAAACTATCTATGGACATAGGTGCAATCTGGACTGGCAAACAATATCAACTCGGTGCCACACTCACCAATATCAATGAGCCTGATTTCAAATTTCCCGGTGTCGACTTAAGCAAAATCAGCAACCCGGATATCGTTAATGCCATTCGCAGGCGACAAACCTATACCATGGAACGCCAGCTTAAATTAGAAGGCGGTTATATCAGCAAAACTGGAGCATGGGGTTTGAATTTTGGCATTGACGCCAATGCCGTACCGGATCCCATGTTTGATGACTATCAATGGGTTTCGCTCGGCGCTGGTTTTGCTTCAGATAACTGGTGGTTACCGGGTGCACGGGTAGGCATTAGAAAGAACATGGCAGGAACGAAATTAACCTACATCACTGCCGGTATCACTGTATTTAATATTGTTAACCTGGATTTAGCCACGACCACGCAAACAATCAAGGTTGATGGAGACACCATACCGCAGGGTTTGATTCTTAACATCGGCGCACAAGTACAGTTTTAAGTTTTTGGTTTTACAACTTTTAACTTAAAACATGTAACTTAAAACATAGCTCTACATGCCATTACCAAATTTATCACGATGAATTTCTGTTGTTTCACGCATAGTTTTTAAGGCCACCGCATAACCTGACAAAATACCCAATGCCCAGGAAATTCGCTCTTTAAAGTAACTGTCCGCGCCTGCATCATTATCTTCGGCTTTCTCGTTCAGTATTTTTTCTACATTACGCAAAATCACCTGCTCCGGTATATAACACAGACGATTATTTTTATAACTGCTCATGCGTAATTCGGCAACGGGATAGGCACCACCATCAGCAGACGAAACGGTAACAATCAATGCAGGTTTGTGACCTAATTCAAACCGGCCAAATAACAAAAAGAAATTTTTCAGTCCCGCTGGCACCTGTCCATGCCACTCTGGCGAAACAATGACAAAAGCATCGCTTTCAATTAATTGCTGTTTGATCGGCGCCAGTCGTTGATTCCATTCTTCGTTATCTTCCCACAAGGTTTGATCCCATAAAGGCAAGGGATTATCCGCAAGGGAATAAACCCAGGGTTCAAGCTCTTCAAATTCATTAGCCAGTGTTTTTTCAATATGACGCGCCACTTTTTCGCTTTGTGACGGATTGCGGTGACTGCCGCTGATGATGCTTATTTTCATAATTTAAAACCTGTAAAAAAATTTTATCCACAGATGAACGCAGATAAACACAGATAAGTACCTTGCTATTCTAAACGATAGTGAAACCATTAACTGTCTACATTCAAACCAGTAACATACCACAACATGCTTCACAGTCATTATGAAAACAAACAACTGTTTTTCATTTATCTGTGTTTATCTGCGTTCATCTGTGGAGAAATAATTAAATTCTTTACAACCAGCACAGGCTCATGCAATCGCGATAACTGCTCACGTAATTCCAGCACATGCTGCTCCCAATACTGATTGGTATTAAACCACGGAAAAGCTAAAGGAAACGCGGAGTCGCCCCACCGTCTTGCTAACCACGCGGCATAAAACATCATGCGTAAAGTGCGCAGGGCTTCGATTAAATTGAGTTCATTCAAATCAAGACTGGCGAACTCTTCATACCCTTCCAGCAAATCACATAATTGCTCGGTCATTTCCTGACGCTCGCCCGACAGCAGCATCCACAAATCCTGTATTGCCGGCCCACTACAGCAGTCATCCAGATCAACAAAGTGTGGGCCGTCATCCGTCCATAATACGTTACTGCGATGACAGTCACCATGCAGGCGGATGCTGTGATAACTACCACAACGATCAAAAGCGGCTTGTATTTCAATTAACAGATCATCAACCAGGGTCTGATAGGCTGTCTCCAGGTAACTGGGAATAAAATTGTTTGCCAACAACCAGCTTGCTGATTCATTGCCCATTCTGTTTATTTCAATTTGATGACGATGTTCAAATGATGCAGTTCTGCCGACGTTGTGTATGCGCGCGATGAAACGCCCCATCCAGTTTAAATCATCGCGTGATTCCAGATCGGGCCAGCGGCCACCGCGCAGAGGGTAAATAGAAAAACGGTAACCTGCATGTTCAAATAAAGACACCGCATCCTTTATTATTGGCGCAACAACGGGAATTTCCTGTTCTAATAATTGTTGCGCAAACTGATGCTCTTCGCCTATGGCACTATCACTCCAGCGATCCGGACGATAGAATTTAACAATAATCGCACCACCCTGTTCCAGCTCACAGCGATACACTCGGTTTTCATAACTGTTTAACGCCAGTTGGCGACCACTGGTTTCATAACCTAAGGACTCAACTGCAGCCAGTATTACCTCGGGCTTTAAATCAGTATAATCGTGTTTTAATTGTTTATTTTTTTGTTGCTGCTGCATTATTTATACTTACACAAATATGGGTATCTCTAAAAACCAGGATTTTTGTTCGAGTTCAAGGCGGATGAATTTTGAGAACCGCAGTGTATATGCAATACATGAGAATCGCAAAAATTCATCCAACGCCGAAAAACTTGTCAGGAACAAGTTTTAACGCAAGCCCGAAAGGGTAAGCCTCATGGATGAGGCGCATAAATCGGACAAAAAGATAGTTTTTAGAGGTGCCCATATGACTGCCATAATTGACAAAGCAGCACAAGACATTGAAATTGAATGCTGGGCACAAGGCTTTGAACCACCAATTAACAAACTTACTGGACAGGTGGTTCTGATTGAGATTTTCCAGGTTAATTGTCCCGGCTGCTTCATTCATGCCTTACCTGAGGCTATCCGCCTTCACCAAAGCTATGAATCACAAGGTTTAAAAGTGTTTGCGATAGCTACGGCCTTTGAAGACTTCGAGCATAATACATTGAATAAGCTGCAAGGTCTTCTATCAACGGGTGAATTACAGGGTGATCCTTTATTACAATTAGGCAAAGCAGGGTTTCTTGACGATAATAAACTGCCTTATTCTATCCCTTTCAGTGTCGCTATGGATAAACTGGTAAAAAATGAAACCGCAGTTAATAAAAGCACCGTCAATCAATTCATATTGAGCCAGATTCCAGACTTTTTTCAGGGCACATTAAGTGAAAGTCGCAAACGTGCTATATACTTACAGGCGCAATCCTACCTGAATTCAAAAACAGTGAATGCTCTCACCTTTGAGATGTATCAGTTACAGGGTACGCCATCGAGCATGCTGATTGATAAAAATGGCATTCTCCGGCAGGTATCGTTTGGCACAGTTAATCAACTGGAAAAAGACATTCAAGCCTTGTTAAACAAATAGAGACCTCAGCATAACTCAGGAATAAATAATATGCGCGGCATCATCCCCCCAGACCCGGAATCAGCAGGTTCAAATCTTGAGTATGCCGTGGTGTACGTGCCAAAACGTAGCCGCAACCGTTTTGCTGCCAGTTGTGTGGAGATAAAAACCTGTGCTGGCGAAGCACTGGATGCTGCCGATCCTGACAATAAGCATTATGCGGCACGGCTAAGTGGACCATCTAAATCTTCTGAAGGACAATATATTTATTATCTTGTTGAGTGGCTGGAATAACTAGTCAACTTTTTCGGCTAACAAATCATCAAGGCTATCCTGTGCAATTTCCCTGACTTCTTCGCTGTCATCCGTCAATAGCTTTTCTATAAACGCAGCAGCACCACGGTCTTTTGTCAGCGAAAGATAATGACAGGCATCACCGCGAATACGTGCATCTTTGCTGGATAAATACTCAATTAAACGTGGAACAACCGCTTTGAAGGCTTCTGATTCCGCCATTTCTTCTATTATCACACCGACACCCAGGCGCACGTTTATTTTAGCCTCCGGATCAGCCATTAATGTAATGACGTTTTCCAGTGCCTGTGGATGGCGCTGAATTAATTTATTGGCATAACTAATATTGCCCTCTGCCAATACCTCATCAAGATATTCTGTCAGACCTTCAAAACTTGAAGCACGTGCCAGCCATAACGATATTTCCTGCCTGGATCGCGAACCCAGCAATTCAAAAGGCCCTATCTGTAACCACGGAACACTACGCACGCCCAATTGCCTGGCAAGCTCAGGGTTATCTTCAATATTAACAATACGACATTCGCCAAGCTCACCGGCTTTCATCAAGTCTGTCAGTATTTGCATCATAGGACCACAATAAGTGCACTGCTTTCCCATTAACATTAAAACACTGGTTGAAGTTTTCATGGATGATTTGGTAATTGTTTGCTGTGTGTCATATAATCAGACCTTAGTTAAAATCTAAATGAATCTCTAAATACCGCTAAAACAGATAATAGGGATAGCTTCCCGCTAGTAACAAGAATAGTAACAGGAAAAAAATGCATAAAAAACTGTTCACACTTTTCATACTGTTATTGTTTCCTTTTACAGTTTACGCTGCAAGTCTGTCGAACTCAGCCACTATCGATGCCAG
This sequence comes from Gammaproteobacteria bacterium, assembly GCA_022712755.1. Classification (GTDB taxonomy): domain Bacteria; phylum Pseudomonadota; class Gammaproteobacteria; order SZUA-229; family SZUA-229. Next base: position 3,894 of record JAFLJY010000179.1, on the reverse strand, counting down.
CATCACCTTTGATGACACACAGCTAGAAGAAGAGCTGGTTTATCCCGACTGGTTTAAGCTTTCACTAGGCGACCTGAGGGATGACCTTAGCGATGCAAAAGCAGCGGGTAAAAAAGGCATCATCACTTATTTTGGTCAAAAACGCTGCGCATATTGTGAGCAGTTTTTTAAAACCAGCCTGTCTGACGTTGATATTAAAAATTATTTGCAAACATACTACGACCTGATTGCTTTTGACATCTGGGGCATAGACGATATTATCGACACTGACGGCAGCACTCATTCAGAACGAGAACTGTCCATTCGTTACAAAGCCAACTTTACCCCGTCACTGGTTTTTTACAATAATGAAGGCACGCCGGTATTTCGTTTGCGGGGTTTTTATCCACCTTATAAGTTTCGTGCCGCATTACAATACGTTACCGAGGAATACTATAAAAAAGAGACTTTTTCTGAGTATCTTGCTCGAGCCGAACCGGGTCAGTTTTTCCTGTTAGGCGGCTTAACCGAGCGCGATTTTTTTCTTGAGCCGCCCTATGACCTTGCATCATTACGCGAAAACGGCAAAGCCACTGCGGTTTTTTTTGAACAGGGAAACTGCCACGCCTGTGACCTGTTGCATAGTGCACCGCTTTCAAAAGACTTAAGCATTCAGGAAATTGAACAGATGAATGTGATACAACTTAATATGTGGGCAGACACCGAAGTGATTACCCTGCAAGGCATCAAAACAACGGCAAAAGAATGGGCGCGATCACTTGATGTTTTTTATGCACCCAGCATCGTTTTTTTTGATGCCGATGGCAAAGAAATTATGCGCGTTGATTCAGTCGCACATTTCTACCGTTTGTGGGGTGTGCTTGATTATGTCAATCAGGAAGCCTACAAACAGGACATAGATTATCAGGACTGGCGCTTACAGCAACGCGAAATAAGCGACTAACAAACATATCATGTTTGCAGAGATTCAAAAAAAACTCACCCGCTTACTGTGGCAAACCAGGCTGAATGAAGTCAATCGACTTCAGGCTTTTTTTATCCAGTCACTAAGAATATTTTATGGTACCAGCCGCGACTTAAGCGGCGGTCTGCCTTCGCTTCGCGCCATGAGCCTGGTTTTTACCACGCTGCTGTCTTTAGTGCCTTTGCTGGCGGTTAGCTTTTCGGTATTAAAAGGCTTTGGCGTACATAACCAGCTGGAACCGGCTTTAATCAGCCTGTTAGAACCGCTGGGCGAAAAAGGCTTACAGCTAAGCCAACAAATCATTTCTTTTGTTGATAATATCAATGTTGGTGTCTTAGGCTCAATTGGTCTGCTGGTTCTTATTTTCACGGTTTTATCGCTGGTTAAAAAAATTGAAAGCGCCTTTAATTTCACCTGGCGGCTCACTGTTACGCGAAATATTTTTCAACGTTTTAGTAATTATTTAAGCGTCATACTCATTGGCCCACTGCTACTGTTTACCGCCGCTGGCATAACGGCATCATTCAACTCATCTGCCGTTGTTAATAAAATTGCAGCTATCGAACCATTCGGTACAATTTTGTTATTTATCGGTGCAGCCGTGCCTGTTATTCTTACTATCCTTGTCTTTACCTTAATTTACGTCCTTATTCCGAACACCAAAGTCCGCTTTAAATCTGCATTATTTGGCGCAGTCATTGCTACCATTTTATGGAAAATGACGGGCACACTGTTCAAAATGTTTATTGCTGACTCGACCAACTACACCGCTATTTATTCCGGTTTTGCCATCATGATAATCTTCATGTTATGGGTTTATATTAGCTGGCTGATTGTTTTAACCGGCGCATCACTTTCGTATTACCATCAAAACCCGGATCGAATCAGTGATCAGTCACAAATAATTCGCCTAAGTTGCCGACTAAGAGAAAAGCTGGCGCTGACTGTGATGCAGCTTATTGCAACAAGTTTTCATAAAAACGAAGGTAGCTGGTCGCTAAAAACACTGGCAAAAAAAATCAATGTTTCTGAACCGGCATTAACAATTATTATGCCTGCTTTAGAATCAAATAAATTAATCACCACCACTGGGGAGAGCAACACACACTATCTGCCCAGCCAGTCATTAGAAAATATCACAGTTGATATGATTTTAAATGCGGCACGCAACGCTGAAGAAACACCCCGCCTGTGCCCTGATGATGTCAACACGGCTTCGCAGGTAGACGACATTATTCTTACTTTAGAAAAGGCTATTAGCGCATCAGTGAAGAGCAAAACCCTAAAGGATTTAATCTAAGAACCCCTCTAACTTGTTTTCCAGTCACTAAATGAAAAGCTATAACTTGATGTACAACGGTAAAAGCAGCGTTATTATGTACTCCAGATCAAAACAAATCTACACAGGGTATTTTATCCTCGCCTTCTTTATAAGCGCCTGTTTATTTATCCCATTATCCAGCAATGCTGATACCACACAAGCAGCAATTAACAATGAATCCGTTTTACCAGGCCTGCGCCTTGAACCCATTCAGTTACTGCTAAAACCAACCGACCTGAACCCGCTCATTGTCAGTTTAGGAGAAAAACTATTCCATGACCCTGTTCTGGGACGCGATAACGATATGGCCTGTGTCAGCTGCCATAATCTAACAACAAATGGCGCTAATCATTTAGCTCATACTCCCGGTCGAAATGGTTTTAAACTTGATGTTAATACCCCTACGGTATTTAACAGTAGCCTTAACCACCATCAATTCTGGGATGGTCGCGCAGCCAGCCTGGAAGAACAGATCAATTTTGTGGTTCACAATGATCGCGAATTTGCTACCAACTGGCCAACCATTATTAAAAAATTTAAAAGCAACCCGGCCTATACTGATGCCTTCAATCGGCTTTATAGCGATGGTTTAACCGCAGACAATATCCGCAATGCGATCGCCACCTTTGAGCGTTCACTCATAACGGTCAACTCACGCTTTGACCGTTACTTACTGGGTGAAACCAGCGCCATCAACAAACAAGAACAAAACGGTTATGGCCTGTTCAAAAAATACGGCTGCGCCACCTGTCATCAGGGTAGCAATGCCGGTGGCAACCTGTTTATGAAAATAGGTTTATTCGGTGATTATATAAGCGAACGTGGCAACCCTACCGTCGCTGATCTGGGGCGTTACAATATTACTGGTAAAAAACGTGACCGATATGTGTTCCGTGTACCCGGTTTACGGCTTGCCGCTTTAACGCCACCTTATTTTCACGATGGCTCAATCGAGACACTGGAAGAAGCGGTAAAAGTAATGGCGAAGCACCAGCTTGGCCGTCACATTGCAGATCAGGACATAAACGATATTGTGGCATTTCTGCAAACACTACCGGGGGAATACAAAAACCAGGCATTAGTCCGCCCACAGCAGGTGCTCAAGGAGAGCGGAAAACCATGAGCCTGACACACCTTAAACATACAGCGCTGGTGCTAACAACATTGATGCTTATTTCTTTCCTTTATATTAAGGCACAGGCAATTGATTTTGATAAACACAACCAGATGCTTGATGGTATCAGGCAGTTTAAACAGGTGGATGCTGTTTTAAATCAACATATACTGGAAATACGCCAGAGCATATTACCTTTTTATGACAGCACAGTTGAAAACACAGCTGAACTTACTCAATTACAGCTTGGCATTATAGAGATGCTGCACCAACTTCTGCCTCAACCATCCACCGATATTGACTCGCATATTCACTTGCATACTAAAGCGCTTCAGCAGAGCCTGATACACAAAAAAGAACTGCTTGAACACTTCAAATCACATAATGCGCTACTGCGTAACTCGCTACAATTTTTACCAACGATTACAGCCCAAATCAGTTATGACTTACAGCAGCATGAGATACAGCAGCATGGGCAACAGGTCAAACAAAGCT
>JAFLJY010000178.1 GCA_022712755.1 Gammaproteobacteria bacterium | reverse complement strand
CAAAACGCTGGCGCAATATGTTTTCTATCCAGAATGATGAATAACCAGCAGGTTTATCATCTACCTTATCGTATATCACATGTGCTGGCATAATCGCTGCCAGCTTATTTTCTATCATTTTTTCAAATGGTTTGATATCACTGTGTAATAACTCATCAAGTTCACGATGATCAACCGGCATCGCCATATGTGAATCTTCGACCACCCCACCATGCCCCGGAAAATGTTTACCTACCGCTTGCATGCCCGCTTTGTTCATTCCATGCATAAAGGCATACGCCAATGTCGCAACGGTTGCTGGCTTTCGGTGAAATGCTCGGTCACCAATAACGCCGCTTAAGCCATGTGCCAGATCAAGTACTGGCGCAAAACTGAAATCGATGCCACAGGCACGTAACTCAACCGCCATCAACCAACCCGCATTTTCGGCTAACTGCCGGCTTTTTTGCAAATCATTTTTTGCAGACCTGGCATACATTGCTGCTGCAGGTATACGACTAAAACCTTGATGAAATCGTTGTACACGTCCACCTTCATGGTCAACAGCAATGAGTAATTTTGGTGTTCTCAACTGATGAATTTCTTCAACCAGTGTGGTTAATTGCTCGATTGACTCAAAGTTGCGAGTGAACAGAATAATACCACCCACTTCGGGTTTTAGGAGTAAATTTTTTTCTATTTCGCTAATGGCTGTTCCTTCAAGATCAACCATTAATGGACCTAGTGTCATATTTAATACCTGCTAAATGTAACTACTCAGCGTATTTTATCAATAGATTATATCCTTAAAGACTTTTCATTTTAGCCGCAAACAACGCAAAAAGCGCAAAGGAAAGCAAGAAATTTTCAGATTCTTCTTTGCGCTTTTTGCGTTGTTTGCGGCTTGTTTTCTTTGTCTCTCTGCATACTGGGCAGTTATAAACTAAAAATATTTCAACCACATTGTATCTGACTAAATTGCATAATTTGTGTAATGTAACGCTCGAAGCCAGTAAACGAATGGTCACCGTCCTGTTCAATTATGCATTGGCTATTTTTATATTTTATTTCTGCTTCGCGATAATCCAATGTCTCGTCGCCTGTTTGTAATAGCACCAAATATCGCTGAGCGTTGGTAATCGTTTCCACATTAAATTCTTCTAGCTGTCTAATATGAGACTCATCAAAATTCCAACAACCTTCGTCAAAATAAAATTTATTTTCACCCAGGTATGCTCTTAGTGTTTCGTAAGGTTTAACTGATGGGTTAATTAACACAGCAGAACCAGAATATTTTTCGGCAAGCCAGGTTGCATAATAACCACCTAATGAGCTACCGGCAAAACTAAGCAAGCCATTTTCCAGCGACTCTTCGACTAGTTGTTCAAGAAACAATTTAGCCTCGGAAGGTACCACAGGAATCTGCGGGCAGATTAATAAATCCAGCATATTTCTTTCACGCATATACTGCATGATTAACTGCGCCTTATGTGAACGCGGTGAGCTATTGAATCCGTGTAAATAAAGTAATTTTCTTTTCATTATAATACAAACAAAAAAACCCTGCAAAACAATGCCTTGCAGGGCTTTCTTAAAGTCTTTCCAAGATACGGCTAACTAGCCGCCATATCTTTAAGTGCTTTTAATGGCAAAATTTTAACAACCTTGCGTGCGGGTTTAGCCGCAACATCCATGAACTCACCAGGACGGAATGGGTTAGGCACATTCTTTCTGGCTTTGGTTGCCGGTTTTTTGTTGATTTTTATTTTTAATAAACCTGGCACTTTAAATTCACCCGCGCCTCGACTTTTAATATGACCATGAATGACATCACCAAGTGAGTCAAAAACTTTGGCAACATCTTTACGCGCTAAACCTGTTTCTTCAGAGATATGTGCATACAGTCGTGTTTTTGTATAAGCATCTTTAATTGCTTTAATTTTCTTTTCTGGAGCGGCTGCTTTTTTTACAACTCTTTTTACCGCTTTCTTTTTAACAGCCTTTTTTTTAGTCACTTTCTTTTTTGGAGGTACCATGTTGTATTGCCCTTTGGTGATTGTTATTTATTATAAACCTGGTTTTTTCTGAACACTTCTTCGCAGTTGTTTTTCCTGGACACCAGTGGATGCTCATTGGTGTTTGTATACACCCTTTCCCTCCTCTCCATCCTTTGGTTCGTAAACAGCACATCCTTGTGTTACTGCTCGCTTCAGGCGATTTAGTATTCTTGTTTAATGCATTTTCTGACGAATAGTAAATTTGTGCATCTTAGTAGTAATTTTTGCACACAGGAAATAATGCACAAAAACGTGATGATGTTTTATAACTTAAATCAAACAAAGTAAATAGTTTTTGCAAAAAAAGTGCCTTTTGTACGTAAATACAGCGATATATTACTGAAACGGAAAAAAATGATGCCGTCTCATAAGTATGCACTATTTATTCATTAAGGTAGCGCTATGTAAATCATTACGACACTGTGTACAGCTATGCCTTCCTGCCTGCCGGTGAAACCTAATTTTTCAGTTGTTGTTGCTTTAATATTAATTTGTGTTTGTGTGATGTTTAAAACATTGGCAAGATGCTGGCGCATAGCTTGAATATGCGGTGACATTTTTGGTGTTTGTGCCACGATGCTTATATCAATATTGCCAATCGCAAATTGCTGTTGTTTTAGTAACTGATTTACTTTTTTTAAAAAAACAGAACTGCTCATGTTTTTATATTGCTCATCGGTATCAGGAAAGTGCTGACCAATATCACCCGCTGCAATACTGCCTAATAAGGCATCACATAAGGAATGAATTAACACATCACCGTCAGAGTGCGCAATAAAGCCATGATTATGTGGGATCTTTACACCACCTAAAGTTATAAAATCACCTTCGCCAAAACGGTGTACATCATAACCATGACCTATCCGGCAGGGGGGCGTGTGGCTGCCGCTGTTATTCATGCGTATCATTCATTATTACACTATCGTTATCATTATTATGCGACTGCAGAAATAAACTGGCCAGACGTAGATCATCAGGCCGGGTAATTTTAATATTATCCTCAAAACCCTGCACCAGTCTGGGAGAAAAACCGGCATGTTCCATTGCAGAAGACTCATCCGTTATATTTAAACCATCCAGTTGCGCTTTTTCCAGCGCATTCTTCAGGCTAGCCGCATGAAAATATTGTGGTGTTAGTGCATGCCAGAGGTTTTCCCGATTGATGGTTTTGTCCACGCTAGCAACGGGGTTACCGACATCCTGTCTTTTCATGGTGTCACGCACCGGCAAAGCCAGTAAGCCGCCATTTTTGTCCACAGCCACTTCACTTACCAACTTATTGATATCCTGCTGTTGTAAACAGGCACGAACTGCATCATGCACCATTACCCAATCTGAATCGACATCAAATTGTTCATAGCTAAATAATTCATTTATCGCATTTAATACCGAATCAGCACGATCAACGCCACCAACTGCGCGTATTACCAGTTTATTTGAATTTATTTTAATATCCGAAAAATAACTATCATCCGACTGTAAGGCAATAACCAGACCACTGATGTTATTGTTTTTCAGTAAGGTATTTATTGTGTGCTCAAGAACAGGACGGCCATTTAAAGAAAGGTATTGTTTGGGTATGGCTGATTGCATGCGCTTGCCAATACCGGCGGCTGGCACAATCGCCCAGATGGCATGATTTATCTTTTGATTAGGAGACATTTTGTGAATTATGAATGATGAATGATGAATGATGAGTTATGAATGCTGAATTATGAATTAGGTGGGTTTTGCCTGTTTATTGTCTTTACTAACCGATGCTTTTTTTGCAAACATTTTATTAACCGAAAATACATGCGTAATGCAATTCAGCATTCATAACTCATCATTCATAATTATCTTTCTATCACCTGATAATAAACCTCACCTTCCTTAATCATGCCCATTTCACTACGAGCACGTTCTTCAATCGCTCGCAGGCCTTTTTTAAGATCTCTTACCTCAGCATCCAGTGATGAATTACGCTCCTGTAAATTTTGCACTTCAGTTTTTACTGTCTCGATTTCCTGTTGCAACTGCATAACTTCCGGCAAACCACCGTCCTGCAGCCAGATTTTGTATTGCAACCAAATCAGTAAAACCAGTAATACAAAGGCAATGATTTTCACTGATGTTGTATTGACTCAAAAAAAGCCTGGGAGCCTCTGATTAAATCTGGGTGAAACAGATTGAGATTCAGAATTTTCAAGAGCAAGGCGGCAGTTTTTAGTCATTATGTGCGCGTGAGTTATTCTATTGCAAGTGCTTGCCAACGCTGCTATTGGATATTCTGGACTCAAGCTGTTCATCCACGATTTAATCAGAGGCTCCCTAACTTAACTCAGGTGTTTAAATGCAGATTTTCCTGCATAAACAGCATTACTACCCAGCGCTTCTTCAATTCTTAACAACTGATTGTATTTAGCAATACGATCTGATCGTGATAAGGAACCGGTTTTAATCTGGCCCGCATTGGTTGCCACGCATAAATCAGCAATGGTGCTGTCTTCTGTTTCGCCTGAGCGATGCGAGATAACAGCAGTATAACCAGCGTCATGCGCCATATTAATCGCGTTTAAGGTTTCGGTTAAAGTACCTATTTGATTGAACTTAATCAAAATGGAATTGGCAATGTTGTTGTCTATACCGCGTTGCAGGATTGAGGTATTGGTAACAAATAAATCATCACCGACCAGCTGTACTTTATCGCCCAGCTGTTTTGTCATATAAGACCAGCCATCCCAGTCGCCTTCATCCAGTCCATCTTCAATGCTGATGATGGGGTATTGCCTGACCCAGTTTGCCAGATAGTCGGTAAATTCATTTGAGGTAAATTTTTTGCCTTCCGATGCCAGGTTATAAATACCGTCCTGATAAAATTCTGAACTGGCAGCATCCAGACCCAGATAAATATCTTCACCGGCTTTAAAACCCGCTTTATTAATTGCTTCAAGGATTACTTCAATCGCCTCTTCGTTTGAAGACAGATCCGGTGCGAAACCGCCTTCGTCACCAACAGCAGTATTCATGTCTTTGGCACTCAATACCGAACGTAAAGTGTGAAACACTTCAGCACCGTAACGTAATGCTTCTTTAAAGCTGGGCGCACCTACAGGCAGTATCATAAACTCCTGCAAATCAACGCTATTATCGGCGTGCTCCCCGCCATTGATGATATTCATCATCGGCACCGGCATGGTATATGACCCACTACCCAAATGAACATATAAGGCTTCTTTATTTTCATTGGCTGCGGCATGTGATGCCGCCAGGGAAACCGCTAATAAAGCATTGGCGCCTAAACGCTCTTTGGTATCGGTACCATCCAGTGTTATCATTTTATTATCCAGCGCGACCTGATCCTGACCATCCATGCCGGTTAGTGCGTCACTGATTTCGGTATTTACGTTATTGACCGCTTTGGTCACACCCTTACCCATGTAGCGTGATTTATCGCCGTCACGCAATTCCAGTGCTTCACGCGCCCCAGTCGAGGCACCTGATGGTACGGCTGCACGACCAAAGGCTCCACTTTCCAGAGTGACTTCAGCTTCCAGGGTTGGGTTACCTCGTGAATCTAAAATTTCACGCGCATGTATTTTTGTAATGTTGGACATTTTTGTTCCTTTCCAAAGTTTTATATTTTATGTTGTAAGTTGTAAGTTGTAAGTTGTAAGTTGTAAGTTGTAAGTTGTAAGTTGTAAGTTGTAAGTTGTAAGTTGTTATAAATCCAGCTCATGTAAAGTGCCACTTTTAACCAGGGCATCAATCTGTTTTAAAACCGATAACAGCGACTCCATCTTTTGCAACGGCCATGCATTCGGACCATCACTCAAGGCATTTGCCGGGTCAGGATGGGTTTCCATAAACAACCCTGAAATACCAGCAGCGACCGCTGCTCGTGCTAACACCGGTATATGTTCACGTTGACCACCTGAAGATGTCCCCTGACCACCGGGTAACTGTACAGAATGGGTACCATCAAAAACTATCGGACAGTTGCTTTCACGCATGATTGCCAGTGAGCGCATATCGGATACCAGGTTGTTATAACCAAATGAAACACCACGCTCACACGCCATAATGTTTTGATTGCCAGTAGAACGGGCTTTATCGATGACGTTTTTCATATCACCTGGTGCCAGAAACTGGCCCTTCTTGATATTGACTGGTTTACCTGTTGCTGCCACCTTCAAAATAAAATTAGTCTGTCGGCATAAAAATGCAGGGGTCTGCAAAACATCTACCACTGCTGCAACCTCATCCATTGGCGTGTCTTCATGTATATCGGTTAACACCGGCACACCGACTTCATCTTTTACTTTTTGTAATATGCGTAAACCTTCGGTCATGCCGGGGCCACGAAAACTGGTACCCGAAGAGCGGTTGGCTTTATCAAACGATGATTTATAGATAAACGGTATGCCCAGTCTTGAGGTGATTTCTTTTAACTGCATTGACGTTTCCATCGCCATTTTTTCACTTTCAATAACGCAGGGACCGGCAATTAAAAACAGCGGTTTATCCAGGCCAACTTCAAAATCACATAATTTCATTTAATCTACCCTTTTAATAATTACGAATTACAAATTACGAGTTGTGGACAATGATGTTGTCGTCTTAACTGTGCCACGTATTTTACTAAACCTTGAGCAACAATTAACAAAAACATAGCAAAAATCGTGCCTGCCGACAATTCGTAATTCGTAATTCGTAAATCGGAAGTCGTAATTCGTAATTCGTAATTCGTAATTCGTAATTCGTAATTCGTAATTAAACTAATCTCTGATGCGCTAACGCAGCTTTTATATAATCAGTAAACAACGGATGGCCCTTTCTTGGTGTTGAAGTAAATTCAGGATGAAACTGACAACCAAGAAACCACGGATGTGTATGTGAGTCTGCCGGTGACAACTCGCTTGACGATTCCCGTGGCAACTCCACCATTTCCATCAAATTACCGTCATTGGACTTACCACCTATCACCAGGCCGGCATCGGTTAACTGTTGTAAATAATGATTGTTAAATTCGTAACGATGACGATGACGTTCGACAATAGACTCTGCGCCATAGGCAGAACGTGCCAGTGTATTGTCCTGCAGCAAACAGGTTTGACCGCCTAAACGCATGGTGCCGCCCATATCAGAATCAACATTACGTTTTTCAATACGACCGTTTTCGTCCTGCCACTCCGTAATTAAGGCGATAACAGGATGCGTGGTATCAACATTAAATTCACTGCTGTGCGCGTCCGTTAAACCGGCAACATTACGGGCAAACTCAATGACTGCCAATTGCATGCCCAGACAAATACCCAAATAGGGAATCTTGTTTTCACGTGCATATTTAATGGCGGCAATTTTGCCTTCAATACCACGGTCACCAAAACCACCCGGCACCAGTATAGCATCCAGATTTTCCAGTGCTGTCATGTTGCCGGATTCAAGCTCAACAGAATCAATATAACGAATATTGATATGCGCATTATTATGCACACCTGCATGTGATAACGATTCATTCAGTGATTTATAAGACTCGGTCAAATCAATATATTTACCCACCATGCCGACGGTCACTTCATGTGCAGGATTCGCCATCACATCGACCACTTTTTGCCAGTCCGATAAGTCGGTGGGCTTAACATCAAGATGCATATGTTCAATAATGATGTCATCAACACCGTGATCGTGCATCCATTGTGGAATTTTATAAATATTATCTAAATCAATGGCTGAGATAACCGCTTTAGCCGGCACATTGGTAAACAAAGCGATTTTGCTGCGTTGTTCTTCAGTTAGTAGTCGCTCAGAACGACAAAGTAATAAATCAGGTTGAATGCCAATGGAGCGCAATTCTTTTACAGAGTGTTGTGTGGGTTTGGTTTTAACTTCACCCGCTGTGGCAATATAGGGTACCAGTGTCAGGTGCATAAACATGGCGTGTTTGCGACCCAGCTCGACACCCATCTGGCGAATCGCCTCCATAAATGGCAATGACTCGATATCACCCACCGTGCCACCAATCTCGACCATGACAATGTCAGCATCGTTCGCACCGGCTTTAATACGCGATTTAATTTCATCAGTAATATGCGGAATAACCTGAACTGTAGCGCCCAGATATTCACCACGCCGTTCTTTGCGAATAACGCTTTCGTAAACCTTGCCGGTAGTAAAATTACTGGATTTACCGGTGCGGGTGTTGACGAAACGTTCATAATGCCCCAAATCCAAATCTGTTTCAGCGCCGTCTTCTGTAACAAAAACTTCCCCATGCTGGAATGGACTCATGGTTCCCGGATCCACATTGATATAAGGATCGAGTTTCATCATCTGAACTTTCAGACCACGGCTTTCTAAAATAGCACCAACCGCAGCGGAAGCAAGACCTTTACCCAATGAAGAAACAACACCACCGGTAACAAAAATATATCTGGTCATGGAAAACGTAGCCCTGGTTGTAAGAAAAATAGAAATGGTTGATCCATGATTATAAAAGCATGGGTTTTAGAGTGAAGAAAGTGGCATAGCTCGAACCAAAGCCAGAAAATAGTTTCCGTGGATTCATGAGCACACTCGCCTGCATCTGCACGGGGTGACATTCTACCAAAATCCAACAATAGCAACAACGAAAACGCAGTTTTTCTAGGGCACCTCTAAAAATAGGTTGCGTCCTCTGGTTTTATCCCTTGTTCAGAATCAACTATGTTTTTGAAAGCATACCCGCTTTTATATAGAAGCGGGTATGGTAAGAAAACATAACGCAGAGTCTGAGCAAGGGGTAAAACCCCGTAGGGTGCGGTCTGAAACATAATCTACATTGTTACAAAGTTTTAAAATAGAATGACCATGCTATGGTGCACTACGTCTGATAAATGCCAGGTTTCAGATCGCACAGAGGTCGCAAGCTATTTTTAGAGATGCCCTCTATATAATTCGATTGATATTCGACACACAGCGGCAAACATGTCATTAACCGAACAATACAAAAAAGCATTACAACAGCCCGACATGGTTGCTGATGTCGCGCAGGAACAAGCTATTCTAAAACTGGAATCCCTTAGCAAAGCATTAACTGTAAATAAAAAAACTCTACTGGATGCCATAAAAAAAATTTCGCCTTTTAAAAAACATCAGCCAAAACCTGTTCAGGGATTATATTTCTGGGGTGGTGTCGGTCGTGGCAAAACCTGGTTGATGAACCTGTTTTACGAAGAACTCGATATTAGTGAAAAATATCGCATCCACTTTCACCACTTCATGCTTGATATTCATGAGAAACTGGGCGCACTAAGCAAGCAAAAAAACAGACATAAAAACCCATTACAGCAAATAGCCAAAGACTTATCAAAAAAATACAAACTGCTGTGCATTGATGAATTTATTGTTACCAATATCACCGATGCGATGATCCTCAGCGAATTGCTTCACGCCCTGTTTAAACAGCAGGTATGCCTGGTTGCCACCTCCAATCGCGTGCCTGACGATTTATACTTAAACGGTTTACAGCGTGAACGATTTTTACCGGCTATCGAACTCATAAAAAAACATACAGAAGTCGTTCAACTTGATGGTGGTATCGATCACCGGACATCACTACTGGAACTGACTGATATTTTTTACACCCCAATAACAACAAACACCGATTTACAAATTAAACAAAGAATGCGGGAGCTGGCCATCACCCCCATCGCGGAAAATAAAACCCTGAATATTCTTAACCGGGAGATACAAGCCATCAGTTGCAGTGAAGAAATTGCCTGGTTTGATTTTAACGTTATCTGCACAACGCCGAGAGCTGCACAGGATTATATAAAACTGGCACAACAATTAAACACCATTATTATCACCAACATCCCGGTAATGGACGAATACAGCGATGACAAAACACGCCGTTTCATCTATCTCATTGAGGAGTTATATGACAGAAATGTAAAACTCATCGCAAGTGCGCATGAA
>JAFLJY010000177.1 GCA_022712755.1 Gammaproteobacteria bacterium | reverse complement strand
CCCTCCACGACGCTCTTCCGTTCTTGGATAATAACCTCAATAGCCTGAAGCTGTGTCTTAAAAGTGAAACTGATTTAGCTGCCTGTAGTTTAAGTAATACCGATATTGTTGAAGATGCTAATGTCTCATTACAGGCTGTGGCTAACTACCAGGCAGTGGATGGAACAACGTTTAACCAGAATGTCAGTGCATACAGTAAATGGGGTATCGATGACAACAGTATCGTAAGTATCGCACTTTCTGCTGACCGCCAACAACTGAATGTAACGGGTAATACCTCCGGCTCCACTGCTACTGTCTCAGTAGCTTGTGGAAATATCGAACAAACTATTTCTGATGGTGACCTCGAAAATGGCGTGGTATTAGACATTCCAGTAACTTGCGCCAGTGATAATTTAAACTGCCTGTCTGATACTGCTACGATGAATATTATTGATAAAACAGTAACGTCATTTTCTGTTACGGCCAATGGTATAAACCTCGTCGATAATAGTGCGCGTATTTTGGCGAGCAGACCTGCTGAAATCGTATTGAATGTGACCGCTAATTTCTCAGATGACACGAGTAAGGATGTAACCAGCGACACAGGTACAAGTTATCGTAATCAGAGTATTACAGTAATCACAGGCATTTCAAATCAACCCGGAGAATATACAGTATTAACATCTGGTAATGCTGAAATAGAGATAACTTTTCAGAGTGAAGTATTTATAGCCAGGATTACCATTCCAAATTGAGACGGACTTATTGAGAAGTTACCCTTGAAAGATATTACTACCTGTTAAATCTAGTGGGTGCAGGACATATTTATTGGTCTCAGTTCGCTAGTTAAAACTATGCACTTTAAGTGCAAGGCTTTAGCTGCTACTCACTTTTTTTGACACAGAGTTCACAGAGAACACAGTGGTCTCTGTGTCGATAAAATAGGCATAATGACTTTTAGTCATTATTAAAACAACCTATGCACTTTCAGTGCATAGTGGTTGAGTGTTATAAAAAAGAAAGAATCTCTTTTTCGATCTCATCTTTTTCAATAATGGCTGTCTGCGTTATTTTTTTATCAAATAACTCTTTAATGATGGCAGGAATTTTTATACCGGCTTCTTTAGCAATAGCATTCAATGCATCTAGATCATGGGTATCAACTTCACCGGTTAAGGCATTCGCTATCACCGGTGAAAACTTGGTCCATTCTGCGGTTGAATAAATAATGCTTTTAAGTTGTTTTTTGTTATTGGTGTTGCGGCAAGTTTCATAGGTTTTAAAACAGGTTGCAGTATGAGGATCCATTAAATAACCTTTGGCAAAAGCATCTTTAATGTATTTTTTACCTTCATTATCTTCACAGAAATCGGCTGCAAAGAGTGATTGAATTTGTTTAAGCTCGCTTGTCGTTAACTGGTAATATTTCTCCTTGTCTAATTGAAACATTAACTCTTTAGTGCGCTGCGTGCCAAACAAATCAAATAATATTCGTTCGATATTAGATGATTTTAAAATGTCCATTGCCGGCGAGGTGGTTGCGATGACTTCGGAATTTCTTAAATCATAAATACCGGTGTTGATGAGTTGCGTTAAAATATTATTTTTATTAGACGCAATGAGGATTTTTTCTACTGGTAGCCCCATCTTCATCGCGTAATAAGCACCTAAAGCATTACCAAAGTTTCCGCTTGGTACATTCAGGTAAACTTTCTCGCCTATTTCAATGGCGTTTTGTCGTACCAGTTCAAGGTAAGAATGAATGTGGTATATCGTTTGAAAAATAATACGACCAAAGTTTACCGAATTGGCAGCGGATAAATGAATGTTTTTTTCTTTTAGGGTAGCGTTAAAATCTTTTGAGGCTAATAAATGTTTAAGTGCATTCTGGGTATCATCAAAATTACCTTTAACGCCAATAACTTTCAGGTTTTTCGCATCTTCTGTCACCATCTGCAAGCGTTGTACATCGGAGGTGCCACCATCGGGGTACATGCAGGCAACTTGTACATTTTTTTTGTTTTTAAAAGTTTCCAGAGCGGCAGGGCCAGTGTCACCGGATGTGGCGGTCAGTATCAAATACTGTTCGTTTCGATTTTGTGCGATTGATGATAAGACCACGCCAAAAGGTTGTAATGCCATATCTTTAAAAGCGCGTGTCGGACCATGCCATAATTCACTGACGTAAAGGTCATCAAACACCTTTACCACGGGTACAGGGCTGTCTGCATCATCAAAGGCATCATATAAAGACAGTGCTTTACTGATAATGTCTGCGTCAACATCAATCTCAAATGCAGTTAATACAGCATGCGCTAATGTTTTGTAGTTTGAATCAAGATGGTGTTTGAGGAAAGCTTGACCTAGTTCGGGTAAAGATTCGGGTGAATAAATCCCACCAAAAGAGGAAATCGGTGACAGAATTGCTTCAGAAAAGCTGACTTTTTTTGGCAGTTGCCCGTCATTACCGCGGGTTTCTATAAAGTGCATATTGAATCCAGAGTGTGTCTAAAAATGATGAGTGAATTATAACGTAGTATGTGTTTCATATTATAGAAATTAAACCTGAATAAATCAGTTGAATCGTAATGATTTTAGAGATGCCCTTTAATTTAGCTAACCAGTATTTTCGTTTACACAAGACCATAAACTTGATATGTTGGCGCAAGTTTTTTACAGATATTCTGTACTATTGCCGGGTTTCCATAATCTTCGATACAAAGTGCTCAGACGGGTGCAATAACATTACAAGGTTTATGTATGATAAATAGATTCGTTAGTTTAATTGTGTTATCGGTTTTTCCAGGTGTGGTATTACTCTCATTCGCCGCGCCAGTAACAGCGCAGCTATCTGCGGCAACAAATACCGAAGCTGAGGTAACACTGAGAGTGCATCATTTTCTTGGTGAGGACTCACTTACTCAACAAAGCTTGCTGCAACCATGGGCCAAAAGGGTAGAGACTGCATCCGAAGGGCGTATCAAAGTTGAAATAACATCAGATATGCTACTGGGCGGAAAAGCATGGGATCTTGTTGATCAGGCCAAAGACGGTACAGCCGATATCATCTGGACGGCCGCAGCTTATACGCCTGGGCGATTCCCTAAAACCTCGGTTTTTTCACTGCCGATTGTGCATCAGGGCAATCCGGTAGCGACTAACCTGGCAATACATGAGCTACTTGACAAGGAACTCAGTAGTGATTTTCAGGAACTGCACCCGCTACTGATTCATGTTCATGCCGGGCATGTTTTCCACATGGTGGATAATGAGGTGACTTCCCTTACTGATTTACAGGGTTTAACTATCCGACCACCCGGTAGCAAAGGTATCGCTCGCTGGTCAGTAGAACAACTCGATGCTTTACCAACCAAACAAAGACATCCAAAACTTGCCTCAGCTTTGCGTAAAAAACGTCTTGACGGGGTTTTGTTGTCATTCCGGCTGGCCGATTCTATGGGGGTTGTTGAAGAGGTTCAATCACATATCCTTTTTGGTGAAGGGGGTTCATTTGGTACCTCAATATATATGATGCTGATGAACCTGGAACGTTATGATAGCCTTCCTGAAGACCTGAAGCAGATAATTAACCAGGAGTCAGGCCTGGCACTGGCTAAAAAAATGGGGCATATTTGGCAAAAGGGTAGTGAAGAGGCGCTGGAAAATGCGCGTAAACAAGGTAATGCAATCCACATTCTTTCAAAATCGGAACGTGAAGAGGCCTATAGTAAACAACTTGGCATTCACCGGTTATGGGTGGAAAAGGTTTATGCTGGCAAAAAGAATGATGCACAAAAACTAATTGAGAAAGCCCGCAAGACTGTTGCAAACAAGGAAACAGATAGATGACACTCAAACTTCTTTATGCACCTGTTGTGATTTATGCTAAGGCATTAGTACTGGTGGGGCTACTGGCTTGTTCCATAACTATCAGTATAGCAATCGCCGCTTCTACAACGGACAGCGAAGTCGAAGTCAGGCAGGTGATAGAACAGATGAATCGTTTTGTTACGGACCGAAAACTCCCGGAATTACTCAAACTTTTTGCTGAGGATTCGATAAAGGTGGATCTGTTTCCTATGCGCAGCTACGGCAAGAAAGAGGCAAAGGGTAACAACAAAGTAAAAACGACTACTCTGGAACAACGCTGGCAGGCAGTGGCACCGATTTTATTTTCCAGCACAAAGTTTTACCGGCGTAGCGTTAAAAACATGGAGCTACACATTGATAAAGGGCTGGCTGTCGCCTGGCTGGACATTGAAACCGAAACTGTTTCGCGCAAGCAAGATGCGACTCGCAAATTTAACCGTTTTAAGGAAATCTGTATTCTTCGCCGTTATCAGGATGGCTGGAAAATTGTTGTCTTGAGTAATAACCGCCATGATATATAAAGCGCTAGATATCTATCGAGTAAGTCAATCTTGATTTAACCAGCTCAGTAAAATACTTTCTATCAATCTCTTCTGCGCCTAGCGTTTCAAGATGTTTGGAATAAACCTGTGCATCAATTAGAAAAGGTTTGATTGTGGTGCATAGATAAAACATGGCAACTTTTGATGCATTTTTCATTGTACTGAACATGGATTCGCCGAAATATATATCACCCAGTTTCAATCCATACATACCACCGACCAATTTATTGTTAAACCAGCATTCGATTGAATGAGCAAAACCGGCCTGATGAAGCTGGCAATACACATCTAACATGGTTTCTGTTATCCATGTACCTGCATCATCACTTCTGGGTTTGGCGCAGGCAAGCATAACTTCCCTAAATGCAGTGTTGGTTTTTATTACAAAAGGATTGTTGTTTAGTGTGCGCCTGAAACTTCGGGAAATATGAAATTTTTCTGGATATAACACGCAGCGTGGGTTGGGTGACCACCACAAAACGGGCTGACCGGCAGAGTACCAGGGGAATATTCCTTTTTTATAAGCCTCGATAACAAGTTCTGGTGTTAGCCGTTCACTGGCAGCAAGCAATCCGTCAGGCTCTTCAAAAGCAGTGTTGACATTCGGGAATTGAAAGTTAGTGTCTTCTAACCAGAGAATTTGTGACATTGGCGTTCAGGTTTTTTTAAAAGGTGAAGATTCAAGTAATAACTTACCATATTCTTGCAAAGCAGCTGACTCGTGTTGTAGAAAATTATTGATAGCGATTTTAAATTCAGTATTAGCTATCCAGTGTGCAGACAAGGTTTTTGTTGGTAGAAAGCCACGCCATATTTTATGCTCCCCCTGTGCACCTGGCTCAAATATCTGTAATTGTTTGTTTATGCAATAGTCTATCCCTGTGTAATAACAAACTTCAAAGTGCAGGTTGTTATAATGTTCACTGCAGCCCCAATGTCTGCCATAAAGTTTGTCTTTACCAACAAAGAAAATGGCCGCAGCAACGGTTTTATTCTGGTGACGGGCAAACACAGCAAGCAGTTTATCTGCGACAGCTTTAAAAAAATCCAGTGTTAATGTCGCTGCGCCTGATTTTTTTATAAAGGTAACGCGATAGTAAGCATATAACAAATCCCATTGTTCATCATTCAATGCTTCGCCATTAATTATCTGTATGTTGATATTTTCTTCAGCCACTTTTCTACGTTCACGTTTGATGTTTTTACGTCTTTTTGAATTGAGTTGTAAAAGAAAATCGTTGAAGGTTTTATAGTTGTTATTTTGCCAGTGAAACTGATAATCAAAGCGTAACATTAAGCCACTTTCTTCCAGTATTTTAATGTCATCCTTTTCGCAGAATAAAAAATGTGCAGAGGATAAATTGTTTTCCTCACCGTACGCGATTAAGGCATTAATCAGCCCTTTTTTAATTGTACTGGTAGCGACAACAACACCGTTGCTATCTTTGTGATTATGTTTGCTCAGTAAACGTGGTCCTTGAGCAGGTGTGAAAGGGATAGTCGTGACCAGTTTTGGATAGTAGTCGAGTCCATTTCTCTGATAGGCATCGGCCCATGCCCAGTCAAAAACAAACTCTCCGTAAGAATTGATTTTCAGATAAGCAGGGCAGGCACCGATGAGTGTTTTGTCGTCAAATAGCAAGCAGTGCTGTGGCTGCCAGCCCCAACGTTGTAGGCAATCATGTTGCTCTAAAGCATTCAGGAAGTCGTGTTGAATAAAGGGGTTTGAATCACCGGCAAGTTTATTCCAGTGTTCGGCTGATACACTGGCGATTTTGTCGGTGAAAACAACTTTCATATAATGCTTGTATTGAGTTATAAGATGCAGGTTTTAAGTTGTAAGTAAAAAAACATAAAACTTACAACTTAAAACATAAAACTTACAACGATTCGTTTTAACAGTTGCCCAGGTCTTTACAGATAATATCATCCAGGTAACGCTCCGCATCCAGCGCGGCCATGCAGCCGGTGCCGGCAGAGGTCACTGCCTGGCGGTAAATGTGGTCGGTTACATCACCGGCGGCAAACACGCCTTCGATACTGCATGCAGTGGCATTGCCATCGCTGCCACTTTTAACCACAAGATAACCATTACGAATATCCAGCTGATCTTCAAAAATAGAGGTATTCGGTTTGTGGCCGATAGCGATAAACACACCTTGCAGGTCGATGTCTTTCGTGCTGTCATCTTTTACATTTTTAATGCGCATGCCGGTGACACCACTATCGTCACCCAGCACCTCATCGAGTACGCTGTCTAATGCAAGGGTAATGTTACCGTTCTTTGCTTTTTCAAATAATTTGTCTGACAGGATCTTTTCTGAGCGAAAGGCATCGCGGCGATGAACAATAACCACTTCTGCAGCAATGTTTGAAAGATATAAGGCTTCTTCCACGGCAGTATTGCCGCCGCCAATAACAGCTACTTTTTGACCCTTGTAAAAGAAACCATCACAGGTTGCACAGGCTGAAACGCCTTTACCTTTGAAGGTTTCTTCGGATTCCAGTCCCAGATACATGGCACTGGCACCGGTTGCGATGATTAGTGCATCACAGGTATAAGAATGAGAGTCACCGTAGAGGGTAAACGGACGCTCATGTAAATTCACTTCATTGATGTGGTCGAAAATAATTTCCGTGCCGAAACGTTCTGCATGTGCCTGCATACGTTGCATCAATTCGGGCCCTTGAACACCTTCAGTATCACCAGGCCAGTTATCGACATCGGTGGTAGTGGTTAACTGACCACCCATTTCCATGCCAGTAATGAGCACTGGGTTAAGATTAGCGCGTGCAGCGTAAACCGCAGCAGTGTAGCCTGCAGGGCCAGAGCCCAATATTAATAGACGTGCGTGGCGCGATTCACTCATGTTATTCTCCAATTTATAGATAGTAATGTGTTGCGATGGTAATAGGGCATCTCTATTAATTAATGATTGGCATCTTAGCACTTGAGAAATCCAATAACTTCGTTGCCAAGCTTGTAAATAATGGCTTGTAAATAGCCCACTCAAGCTAAGATCTTAGATGTTCTTGAATCTCTCAAGCACAAATCTGCTCAAACAGAATTAATAGAGATGCCCTATATTCTATAGCTGTGCATATTAGCAAATATTAATGATTGTGTTTTATCTAATAGTTTGTCAGGTAGTTAATAGTCGGGTGGGAACGACGGTGTGGCGCTAATGTCAGACCGATAACAATGAGATATATGTCTTAACCAGGAATATTAATAACAATGAACATAGGCATTCCAAAAGAAGTAATGACGGGTGAAGGGCGTATTGCGCTCATACCTGAAGCATGTAAATCACTAATTAAAGCCGGGCACACGATTTTTGTTGAAAAAAATGCGGGCTTAAACAGTGGTTACACTGATCTGGATTATCAGCATTGTGGTGTTGAGCTTGCCGAAAACGCAAAACAGTTATACCGTTGTGCGCAATTAATTATTAAAGTGAAACAGCCGCTAGAACAGGATATTCGTTATTTACGTAATACCCATGTTTTATTTTGTTATTTACACCTGGCGGCAGATGTAAGCCTGATAGATGCTTTATGTCATATTGGTCTTAGTGCTATTCCTTTTGAATCCATAAGCGATGGTCGTGACAATTTGCCTCTATTGGCACCAATGAGCCAGGTGGCGGGGCGCATTGCGACGCTACGAGGGGCCAGTTTATTCTTTAGAAACCGTGGCGGTAGAGGCGTATTGCTTGGCGGTGTCGATGGTGCTGATGTTGGCCGTGTTGTGGTTCTGGGAGCAGGTGTTGCAGGTAGCCATGCCGTTGCGGTTGCGACGGCACTGGGTGCAAAAGTGGATGTACTGGATCTTAATGAAAACAAGCTACTATCATTAAAACGCCTGTATCCTTTAATTGATACACATTTATCTACACCTGAGATAGTTGAAGAGTTATGTGTTCAGGCAGACCTTGTTATCGGTGCAGTGTTGCTTGCAGGCAGACGTGCGCCGGTGGTGTTGAAACAATCTGTGGTGAAGCAGATGCACGAGGGCAGTGTGATTGTTGATATTGCCATTGATCAGGGCGGCTGTGTTGAGGGTATTCGTGCTACCAGCAGCGAACAACTTTGTTACTTTGAGCACGGTGTGATTCATACCGCTGTTCCCAATATGCCGGCAACGGTGGCGCGCACTGCATCACAATCACTGTCATCGGCCATTTTTCCTTATGTTGAGGCATTGGCTGGTTCAAATTTGAATGAGATGGCAAAATCGACGACTTCTGAGCTGGTGG
>JAFLJY010000176.1 GCA_022712755.1 Gammaproteobacteria bacterium | reverse complement strand
GCTAACCCAACCTACGGGCTGCATGCGATGCTGCTCCATGTAAAGGGTTTTTTAGTCGGTCTCCATTAACAGTATTTTATCAAACTCGGCTTTGGGTATAGAAAATATCTGACAGGGGCTGGTTATTACCTGAGCCTGAAGACTGCCTTTTTCAGGTTGTCGGATGCGAATTGGTAGATATAGTTTGTTATCTTTTACTATTGCGTGTTGTTGGTATAACTCAATACTAAAACCGCTGCTGGGTTTTTGTCCTAAGGCGACCAACACCAGGCTTTGTTTGCTGTAGTCGGTTTTGGGTAAAGTCGCGCCAGTGTCAGGGAAGCCTTTGGGTTTTTTGTCGAACAACTGCGCCAGTTCCGCTGCATTGTTGATAGCGCGTATTGTTTGTGTATTGATGGCGCAGTTATTCGAACTGTAGACTGATTTTATTGGTAACTGCTGATAGTTGCAGGCAGTGAGCAAAATACATAGGCTGACCCAAAGTAGTGGTTTTATTATCGTTTCAAGATTCATTATTTACGCCTCTACTGCTGAAGCCGCTTATTGTTTGTCGGCAGTCGCTGGAAACCCTGAGGCTGCATTGTTTTGCCATCGGTCGATAAGCTACTACTGCCGAAGGTAGAGAGAATATCCATAACAAAGTCCAGGTTGCTAATATCTGTATTGATAACTTTAATGTTGCTTAAGGCATTAATGGTAGGGTAGCCACCACAGGTTTCCGCGAGTTGACATATCAGCTGGTCATTGTCGATATCTGAGCCACCTACAATTTGATATGAACCTGCAGGTACATTGTTAAAGTGGTAATTGAAAATACCGTTACCACTTATTATTGGTGTGGCCTGGTTAATAACATTATCATTGCTATCAATCAGTAAAATGTAGTTTGTACCAGCGTTTCCTGTGTTGTCTAGTGTGCCTACAAACATCGAAACTTGAACTTTTAGGGCATTACCTGTACTCAGGTTAAAGGTGATAGTACCGAGATAAGATGTACCACTTAAGTCGGCACGATTAACTGTAATCTGGTATGAACCCAGGCCATCACCATCGACAGTATCAGGACTAACAGTTAACCAGTTGCTATCATCACTAAAGCTGGTAATTGAAGCCGGATCGTCACCCTGATTACTCAACGTCAGAGTTGCACCGTTACCTGCGCCAAGTGTCAATTGATTAGGATCGGCAGTAATTAAAGCAGGTTGCTGAGGTAGCACGTTGTTGTTAGCTAGCTTCTGCGCTTCCTGCACCGCCTTGAGTGCATCAATCAGACCGTAACCAAAAATATCATCGCGACCTGTATCGCCCAGGTCGGTGGTGATGTTGCCAGATGACAGTAGAGTGTCTATTTGATCGGGAGTAATGTCTGGGTGGACTGCCCGCATCAATGCCAACACACCGGCAACATGCGGTGCAGCCATAGAGGTTCCTGACTGAAAATTAAAAGCAGATTGTCTTTCTTCAGGGCTAGATTCATTCTTAACGGCACTAAGTACACCATCACCAAAACCGTCGTTGTTAAGATCAGCACCGCCATTGCCACCGGGTGCAGCAACATCAATATGTGTGCCGAAATTGGAATAAGGCGCACGTTCATTGGCAAAATCGGTGGCACTGACAGAAATCACCCCTTCATAAGAGGCAGGATAACTGAGCTGGCTGGTATTTTCGTTGCCTGCTGCGGCTACAATAATAACTCCGGCATTACGTACTGCAGTGTAAGCCGTCTGAGAGACTGGATCGAAGCCACCACCACCCAGGCTAAGATTGATAATGTCAGCTTTTTGCACGGGGGTCGTACCACTATCGTTACTTAAACCAGCAGCATAACGTATTGCCTGGATAATATCGTAGCTTGTGCCCCCTTCTTTGCCGAGTACACGAAGTGGCATGATTTTAGCGTCCCATGCAACGCCCGCTACACCGCTATTATCATTGGATCTGGCAGCGACTGTGCCAGCAACATGCGTACCGTGCCAACTGCTGGTGTTAATTTGTGCGCCATCGCCAGGGTCATCGGGGTTGGGGTCAATACCACTTTCTAGATCACCTGCATTTGTCGGATCGGAAATAAAATCATAACCGGCAACTAACTGACCAGTGAAGTCATCATGTGCCAGAAAAACACCGGTATCGACGACCGCGACGATGACATCAGTGCCCGCTCTGCTACCGGAGGTGACAGTGATATCACCAGTGGTAATGTTCCAGGCTAAAGGCAGATTGATAGCGGGATAATGCCATTGCAGATTGTAGTGAGTATCGTTGGGTACCCGGTATGCCTGAACAATATAATTAGGTTCGGCGTATTTAACATCATCGCGTTGTCTGAGACGTTTAATGTGCCGCAGGGTTTGGACTTTTTGGAAACTTTCCGGATTGCTGATTGCAAGTTCCTGCATAAAATTAAGCGGGGCGGTCGAGCGGGTCATCGACAGCTTGTTGTTATCAGTGATGTCAAAGTTTGCCAGAGTAGAGCGTGAGCTTTTATTATGGCTAAGGCGCATTAACTGATTGTTTGCTTTAAATTGGTTAACTACAGTGCCAGGTTTAAACTGAATAATGGCTTCACCTTGTTTGAAGTCTGTTGAGCTTGTTTTTAACGCAGTATTTTGTGTGCTTACATTGTTAAGTGACAAGGTGTATTTTGAAGTGCCGCTAAAGGCGGAAACCCTAATATAGTATTCTCCATCCGCTGGCACGGCCAGTGTTTCAAATTCTGTTGTCGAATCGGAGAAGGCAATAAGGTTTAGATTGGCATCATACAGATCCAGATCCAGATCACCTTGAAATTCACCGCCGACAGCAAAGTCAACAACCTGCAAACGCAAGCTCTGGTTTTGTTGCAATGTTACTTTGTATATATCAAATTCATCAGTCGAACTGGCAAAACGATCCTGTTCAATAAATCGCCCTGTTCCATCTAATGTAAGAAAACCCTGAACAGACGAAAAATTAGTGATGCTCTGAGCGGTTGTGAAGGAATTATTACTAACATTTGCCACTGCAAACGGGTCATTAATATCGCTATCAACCTGTATCAGTGGTGCGGTTTGATAACTGCCGGAAACAGCAAACACGACATTAGTACAGGAAATGTTGACATTGGTAATGTTGGCTGTGCTGATTTGACCACTGGCATTGGCTATCGAGCAAAATTGTCCTGCATGTTGCTGACTGATTGTTACGTTATAACTGCTGCCAGTATTGAGTTTTTCACTGAATGAGTAAGCACCATTGCCAGTTATTGTGCGAGTGTTGGTGCCGTTGTTTGCTATTGAGATAGTGCCCGTTAAATCGGTAGTTATGCCACCGACGCTAAAGCTGGTTGGCGCGGGGTCGGTTTTTCCGCCGCCTCCACAGGAATTGAGTGCCAGGACTGCTACCAGGGCAATCAGTTTACGTGTTGTTTTTTGAAGCGTTTGATAATGTGGGCGCATGATCTTATCCCTGTCCCGGTTTTAGCGTGCGAGCTAATGATTTTGTTGGATTTTTGGTGTCTGAAACGGGTCTATCTTTTATAGCATAAAACCGGTCTTTATTTATCTAAAACTGCATATTTCCCAGTTTCTAGCCAAAGCAGTGGCTTTCAATTCGTCATCAGGATCAACTGCTATCGGAGTGGTAACTCGCTCCAGCAAGGCAAGGTCATTATGTGAATCGCTGTAAAAAGTGCTTTTTTCCAAATTGTGGGAAGTGCTCTCTAACCACTGGTTTAAACGTGTTATTTTGCCCCCCTGAAAACAGGGCGTACCGGCAACTTGCCCGCTGTATTTGCCATTTATAATTTCAGGCTCAGTTGCAATCAGTGCATCAACATCAAAGGCTTTTGCTATGGGCTTGGTAACAAAGCTATTGGTCGCGGTAATGATAACGGTGAAGTCACCTTTTTCGCGATGTTGTTGTATTTTTGCCAAACCTTTTGCCGTCATCGCTGATTTGATGTGTTTCTCCATAAACTCATTATGCAGGTCACTTAGTTCCTGCATTGAAAATTGTGTTAATGGTTTTAGTGAGAACGCAAGAAACTCAAAAATATCCAGCGTACCCTGTTTATATTCCGTGTAAAACCGCTGGTTTGCTGCATCGTAAGTGGATTTGTCCACCAGGCCTTTTTCCACCAGAAAGCAGCCCCAGAGAAAGTCGCTGTCATCGGCAAGTAAGGTATTATCAAGGTCAAAAAGAGCTAAAGCCATGTTTATCTGTCTGTGTTTTTTATTAGAGGTTGTTGGTTAGCACCGTAATTATTCAGTATCATGCGGTGGCGGTCAGTATTGCTCAACCTTACATTAGAAAGCTCTAATATTATACTGATTTTTTAGATATAACATTTTATAGACGTGAATTTTTCGGTATTAATATTTTGCTAGTCTGCTATTATTATTAGCAATTAATAATTTTATAGAAAATTTTCCTGGCATATTTTAACCACTGATGTTTTATATGCCTTATGGTGATAACAAGTGATTGATTCTAATGGTTTTAGAGCAAATGTTGGCATCATCCTGAGTAATTGTGACGGTAAAGTTTTTTGGGCGCGACGAGCGGGTCAAAAGGCCTGGCAATTTCCTCAGGGGGGTATCGATATAAATGAAACGCCTGAGGATGCCATGTATCGTGAATTACATGAAGAAACAGGATTGTTGGCTGAGCATGTTGAGCTTGTGGGTAAAACAGATGACTGGTTACGTTATCGTATTCCAGACCATTTATTACGCCGCCGATCGAAGCCCTTATGCATTGGTCAAAAGCAGATCTGGTTCTACTTGCGGTTGACCGGCTGTGAAAACGATTTCGATTTATGCTGCAGTGACAGACCTGAATTTGACAGCTGGCGCTGGGTAGATTACTGGACACCGGTGGATGAAATTGTTGCCTTTAAACGTAATGTATATAAGCAGGCGTTAAGTCAGCTGCAGCGTTATGCATAGAAGTTGTAAGTTTAAGGTTTTAAGTTATAAGTTAAAAACTTTGCCAAACTAGCGTAGTTTTCTAAACTTATAACCTATAACTTACAAACTATACTGAGGCTGTAATTCAACCAGTAGAATCACGGCAATCAGTATTACCACCGGAAACTCATTAAACCAGCGATACCATACATGGCTGTGCTGATTTTTATCGTTTTTGAAATCGTTGAGCAGTTTTCTGCAATATATGTGGTAGATCACTAACACTGCGATAAGTGCTAACTTAGCCTGCAACCAGAAGCTGTAAAGAAGGCCATAACCCATCAGGTGAATTAACCAGAATCCCAGTACGACAGTGATTATTGCACTGGGTGTTGCAATACCATTAAACAGCTTTCTTTCCATAATTTTAAAGCGTTGATTGCTGGTTTCGTCTTTAGCCTCGGCGTGATAAACAAACAGGCGAGGCAGGTAGAACAGTCCGGCAAACCAGGTCACCATGGAAATAATGTGGAAGGCTTTAATCCATAACATCGATTAGTACCGCTGTAGTTGAAGTATTTTGGCTATACTACAGTGAATAGAGAATTGTACAAAGTTAAAAAATAATGAGTATAAGGTGTGAAATGTTAACGGTAGGAGTTGTAGGTGGCACTGGTTATACCGGTGCAGAATTGTTGCGGTTGCTGATTATGCATCCACAGGTGGAATTGAAATACGTGACTTCACGTTCTGAATCGGGCAGTAAAGTGGCTGATTTATTTCCGAATTTACGCGGTTTTACTGATCTGTGTTTTACTGAGCCGGCAGCAGAAACACTGTCTGAATGTGATGTGGTGTTTTTTGCAACGCCAAATGGCACGGCGATGAAAATGGTACCTGAGCTTATCAAACAGGGGGTGCGTGTTGTCGACCTGGCGGCAGATTTCAGATTGCAGGATGCCCGTGTCTGGAAACAATGGTATGGCATGGATCACGCCTGTGTTGATGTACTGAGCGATGCGGTTTATGGTTTGCCGGAAATTAATCGTGCCGCCATTAAATCGGCTACTGTGGTAGCGAATCCGGGCTGTTATCCTACGGCAGTTACCCTGGGTTTTTTACCACTTATCGAAAATAATTTAGTTGATGATCAACATCTCATTGCCGATGCTAAATCAGGTGTGAGTGGTGCTGGTCGCGGTGCCAGTGTGGCAACCTTACAGGCCGAATCGGCAGAAAATTTCAAAGCGTATGCGGTGGATGGTCATCGGCATTTACCGGAAATTAAACAAACGTTGGGGCGAGTGGCAACACATGATATTGGTTTAACTTTTGTGCCGCATTTAGTGCCGATGATTCGAGGTATCGAAGCCAGCTTATATGCCACGCTTGCCGTTGATTTAGCCGCCGATTTTACTACTGACTTACATCAACTTTATAACCAGCGTTATGCAGATGAGCCTTTTGTTGATGTATTAGATCCAGGTACCATACCGGAGACACGTTCGGTGAAAGGTGCCAATACCTGTCGCATATCTATATTTAGACCGCAACAGGGTAACACCATTGTGGTGTCATCAGTGATTGATAATCTGGTGAAGGGAGCTGCTGGTCAGGCTATTCAGAACATGAATATTATGTTTGACCTGGAAGAAACGCTAGGACTTAATCAGGTTGCTTTATTGCCATAAAAATTAAGAAACTACTCAGCGCGTAATTAAAACAGAAGGTAACTGCTTAGATCTTTAGGAACTAGCTGAGTAGTTGCAAAATTAATTCATTATGATGAAGCCACTACAAACGCATAGAATTATCACTATTCAGCAGCCAGGATTATGGTGGCTAGGGCTTATTACAGTTATCAGTTTGATATTATTGATGATTTGGTCGGCTTTTGAGTATGGTCGTTATGTCGCAGCATATGCCGTAGACTTTAATAAAGCGGATGCGGATGCTTATATAGAGCAATTGCAGGAAAAATTAGAAAAATCTCAGGAAGAAATTATTGAAACTAAACGCCAGGCGACTATGCTTGAACGTAACAGTCGAATTGATGTCGATGCGTCTGTTCTGTTAAAAGAGACGCTGGCACAAACACAAAGTGAAGTGGTGACGCTTAAAAAGGAGTTGTCATTTTACAAGAGTATCGTTGCGCCAGAGCAGGGAAGCAGGAGCCTGGCTATTCAGAAAATACAGGTTAAAGCGAATGTTGCTGGCGGTTATGATTACAAAATCATGGTCAGCCAGCGCGGCCGTAATGACCAGTATGCGCGCGGTATCATAGATGTCAGTATTGAAGGTTTAAGCAAAGGAAAGCCGGCAACATTGACGTTAGCAGAAGTTTCAAATGACACTGGCAAGTTTATGAAATCCGGGCCAATGAAATTCGGATTTAAATATTTTCAGAATTTCGAAGGGGTGATTATTTTACCAGAAACATTTGTGCCGGACATTATTCGCGTAAAAGTGAAACCGGGCAAAGGTAAAATTAAAGCCATAGATGAACAGTTTTCGTGGTCTGAATTGACCACTGAGGGTGCATAGTATGTTTGGAAGTAATAAAAAGATTAAATCATCAAAAATTGACACTTTGATTGGTAAGGGTGTAGAAGTAACCGGTGATATTAAATTTAACGGCGGCCTTCATCTGGATGGTAGTATTACAGGTAATGTGACCACTGCAGATGTTACTGAGGGTACTGTGCTGGTTATAAGTGACCGTGGTCGTATTGAAGGTGATGTTCATGTCGCCTATGCAGTGATTAACGGCGAAGTTAAGGGCAATGTGTACGCCAGTGAAAAACTGGAGTTATCTGCCCGTGCGCGCATTTCAGGCAATGTGGAATACAACCTGCTGGAAATGGTTAGTGGCGCAGAGATTAACGGTGCGATGTTGCATAAGGTTCAGGAAAAGAAATTGCTGGAACACAAAAAAGAAGTAACCAGTGATAATGTTCACCATCTGGATGACAGTAGTGCTGCGCAAAATTAAAGAAAAGCGAATACTTGACTAAATTACTAGGTTAATTTAGCATTGCCTTATATAGTAATCGTATTAATAGGTCATTTCGATGGATATTCAAATAAACTTCGCGCCCAAACCAAAAGTAATTGAAGGTGCAACAATCGGTTTTACAGAATCGGCAGCCAACAAAGTGAAAGCACTCGTTGCAGAGGAAAACAACCCGAATCTTAAATTACGCGTATCTGTTGATGGTGGGGGTTGTTCAGGATTTCAGTATGGTTTTTCTTTTGACGAAAATGTCAACGACGATGATGTTGTGGTAGAAAAAAACGGTGCAACCGTGTTAGTTGATGTAACCAGTATTCAATATCTGAATGGTTCTGAAGTCGATTATCTGGAAGGTCTGGAAGGCGCACGTTTTGTGGTGAATAATCCGAATGCAAAATCAACCTGTGGTTGTGGTTCATCCTTTTCTGTTTAAACACCGATTTTCTACTCCATCCGTTCCATCCTCTCTATCTTTTGGTTCGCCTGCCTGCTGCAGGCAGGTTAACGGCACATCCATGTGCCACTACTGGTTCGTAAACGCCACATCCATGTACCACTACTCTCGGACAGCTCCTGCTCACGTTATTCAAAGGCAGATGGTTCTATAAATCATCTGCTTTTTTATTTGATAACGTAGAACATAAAACATAAAACATAAAACATATTTTGTTAAGCTATCGTTCTAATTTTTAAGGAAGTAGACATGAGCAGTGAATATTTACCCGGTTTAGCTGGTGTCCCAGCAACAAAATCAAATATTTCATCCATTGATGGTGAGAATGGCATCCTTGCCTACCGCGGTTACGATATAACAGAGCTGGCGGAAAAAAGCACTTTTGAAGAAACTGCATTATTATTGCTTGATGGCTGCTTGCCGTCACAAGCAGAGCTGGATGATTTTGATTGCCAGCTAAGAGCAGAGCGTCGTCTGAAATATAAAATTCGTAGTATCATGAAGAGCCTGCCAAGTTCTGGTCACCCAATGGAAATGCTGCAAACTGCCGTCGCCAGTCTGGGCATGTTTTATGGTGGTGAAGAAGTTTTGTCAGACGGTGTGTCAGGTAATGATCTGGAATACATTCATAGCATGTCGGTAAAAATTATTTCGCGCATGGCGACGATTGTGGCGATGTGGGAGCACGTACGAAATGGTTACGACCCAATCGAGCCACGTGATGATTTAAGCCATGCAGCCAATTTCCTGTACATGCTTAATGGTAAGGAACCTGAGCCATTAGCGGTCAAAATTATGGATGCCTGCCTGGTCTTACATGCCGAACATACTATCAATGCGTCTACCTTTGCCGCCATGGTTTGCAGTTCAACTCTGGCGAGTCCGTTTCTGGTTATTGCCGCTGCTATCGGCACACTTGCCGGCCCATTACATGGTGGCGCGAACCAGCGTGTGGTTGAAATGCTGAGGGAGATTGGTCGTCCTGAAAATGCCAATGGCTGGCTAAAAAAGCAATTATCGAATAAAAAAGTCGTTTGGGGAATGGGGCATCGCGAGTATCAAACCAAAGATCCACGCGCCATTGTGTTGCAAAAGTTGATGATTGAATGGGGTGAGTCACAGGGCAATTTGAGTGCAGAGTTTGAAACCGCATTGGTTTTAGAAGAAGCCTGTGAAGAAGCGCTTGGCCCCAAAGGTGTATACCCGAATGTGGACTATTACTCCGGCATTTTGTATACCGAAATGGGCATAGCACCTGACCAGTTCACCCCTATATTTGCGGTATCTCGTGTCGCAGGCTGGTTGGCGCACTGGCGTGAACAATTATCTGACAATCGCATTTTTAGGCCAACACAGATTTACACTGGTGAAGATGTTCGTGGTTATGTGGATATGTCTCAGCGGTAGCCTGAGATAGAGATGAATGGCTGCTATCGACACTGAGCGGACATTATAAGTTGTATGTTTTATGTTATAAGTTAAAAACGTTATTCCATCCTTTGGTTCGAAAATCGCACCGCCTTCCTGGCTCTTTGCGAAATACCGTCCATCCATGGACATAACGGCACATCCATGTGCCACTGCTCCACGAATAGCGCTAAAAAAACAAAAGCTTATTTTAACCACAGTTAAGTAACTTAATACATACAACATACAACCTATAACTTCCGTTCCTGACCGTTTTCTGCCTATCAGTTTTAGTTGTTGGTTGTTAAACCGGGTGCTTCGTTAAGTTACCTAGAATAACAGCTTTATCTGCACCTGTTACCGAAGGCAGGTTGCCCGTTTGTTGATGTATGTGTCGATAGGCTAACCAGGCAAAGGCCATGGCTTCCACCCAGTCAGGGTGAATACCTAATTCCTCGGTTGTCGCAATAGGGCATTGAGTGATTGCCTGTAATCTACGCATTAACTCACTATTGTGTGCGCCACCACCACAAATATAAATTTCTTCAGTGTCTGAGGCATGTTGATTAATGGCTCGTATGATCGAAGTGGAGGTTAAACCACACAGTGTGCTTTGTATGTCAGCACTGCTCATACCAATATCCTTATCTAAATTCTTTTGCAGCCACTTAAGGTTAAAGTATTCAAACCCTGTGCTTTTGGGTGGCGCAAGCTGAAAGTAATCGTCCATCAAAAGTTTTGCCAGTAAATTGGCATTGGTTTTTCCGCTGGCAGCAAACGCGCCTTCAGCATCATAGCTTTTTTGTTTATGTTTTGTTATCCATGTATCCATCAATGTGTTGCCTGGGCCGCAATCAAACCCCGTTACACTCTGATTTTTTTTATCTTTTGGTAGTATCGTTATGTTGGCAATGCCGCCGATGTTGACTATTACGCGATTGATTTTGTGGTGATGAAATATACAGTCGTGAAAGGCGGGTGCCAGTGGTGCACCCTGACCGCCTGCCTGAATGTCTGCTGTTCTAAAATCAGAAATAACATCAATGCCGGTTAAGGTAGCTATACGTTTTGCATTGCCAATCTGTAATGAAAAGGGCTGTTCGAGATCAGGCCTGTGCCGAATGGTTTGGCCATGGCTGCCAATGGCTATTATATCCAGTGATTTATACGGCGTGTTCTCCAGTACGTTGACGCAGGCTTGTGCGAATATTTTAGCCGTAAGTAAGTCAAGAGAGCGTAAATCAAGAGAGCTTAAGGAAAGCTGGCCATCAGGGATGTCACGCGCATTAATCAGCGTCTGTTGAACCGCTTCGGGCCATGGTTGGTTATAGGTATTAATTAATTTGGGTTTTGAGCCGGAAAAGTCAACCAGTGCAACATCAATGCCGTCCATGCTGGTGCCAGACATCAAACCGATGTATAACTCAGGTAGTGATGTGGGCATGGGGCGTTTTTATGTATAAGGATTAAAGGTTTAGTAACAAGCTACTAATTTTTGTCCAAAGATTGATTTTGTGGTCCGGTACTTCCGTCATCCATGGTCGTAACATCGGCCAGAGCAACTTGTACTGAGCGTGTTACCAGATCAAGCTGAGCAAATACCGGCGTGGTGGTTAGCTCGAAATCAACCATATAACGTTTTGGTACCGGGTTAGATTCCGGTAGTTTAACGGTTAAAGGATTTCTGTGAACACCGTTGACGCGGAACTCGTAATGTAAATGCGGGCCGGACGCTAAACCTGTCTTGCCAACATAAGCGATGGTCTGCCCTTGTTTGACTTTTGAGCCTACCCGTAGTTTGCGGTTATAGCTGTTTAAATGGGCGTACAGGGTGGTGTATTTAGTGCCATGTTTGACGATGATGGTTTTGCCATAACCGCCTTTTACGCCTTTGAAAATAACTTTACCATCGCCAGCAGAATAGACGGGTGTGCCTGTTTTGGCTGCGTAATCAACACCTTTGTGAGCACGGATAGTGTTCAAAACCGGGTGGCGACGATTAGGGTTAAAGCGTGAGCTGATGCGGGCGAAATTTATCGGTGTACGTAAAAATGCCTTACGCATACTTTTGCCATCAGGGGTAAAATATTCGCTGTCGTTGGTTTGAGGATTGGTGTATCGAACGGCTCGGTAGATTTTACCTTTATTATTGAATTCAGCGGCCAGTATATTGCCATAAGAAATTTTTTCACCGTTACGGAATAATTCTTCGTATAAAACAGTGAAGTTGTCACCCTTGCGAATATCCAGTGCAAAGTCGACATCCCAGGCAAAAACATTTGCCAGTTCCATGATAATGTTTTGTGAAATGCCAGCATCCTGCGCAGCAAGGAACAACGATGATTCAATGACACCGCTGGCATGTGCCTGGCGGATTTCAATATGATGTTTGTTGATTTTTGCTATAAGTTCGCCATTACTACGTTCAATCATTAAATAAGATTTGTGGTTGATTTCATAACGCAGTGCCTGCAATACGCCATTGTCATCAGATGAAATGCGAATAATGTCTTTAGGGAATATTTTACGAAGTGTTTTTGCCGCTTCGCCAGACTTCATTAGTTCATCAAGTTGTTGCGGCTTGATATTTGCGCGTTTAAACAGACGGGCGAGACTGTCGCCAGATTTTACTTTGAAATCACGCCATTGCCGGTCTAAAGGTATGGTAGATGGTATGGGTGGTTGTACGGGCGATGAGATGGGCAATTGTATGACTGGTGTCTTGAGAACGATCTTGTTGGTTTCATCAACAATTTGTTGTTGAGTCTCAAGTTTAGGCGCTTGCTTTTGTCCCATGTTTTGCAATTTTGGGTTTTGCAATTTAGGGCTTTGTAACTTTGTGGTTTCTAGCTTTAATCTTTGTAATTTAGGCAGGTTGAGCGAAAAACTCTCTCTTGTTTGGCTATCGGGCAAGCTTGTTACACCCTTGAAAGGCGGCAGGGCACCTGTGGCTATCATCTCTGTGTCGCTTTTTGCAGACTTAGGTGTACCCTGGGTTGAATTTTTTGGTTCAGTGTTGGCTTCAGTTTTGGTATGGGCTATTACTACACCAATGCCGGTGAACACGATCGCTAATAAAGCCCAGCGCAGCCGGAAAGACCTACCTTGACGGGTTGCTTGCTGGTTTAAGCGAAAATCTTTACTTATCAATGACATTGGCGTAAATATAAGTCTGTGGCGTAATTATTAATCTGGGTAGCAAACATAGTCTAAATGTAGTCGTAAACTGGCATCTGGTCAATGAAATCATCAGCAAATGCAGCTAAAAATTCATGGATTTGAAGCGTTTACCAACTAATTCAGTAGCTATTTTTTAAATGAGTAGTTGAGATAGCATCGAAGCACGAGTATCTTATACACCTTTTTAGCGTTGTGCCAGCAGGAAAACTTATGAAATCAACAGTAGAACCTATATCCGAGTCCATGGACAGTCAGCTGGTCAGACAGTGGGAGGTTATCAAGCGTGGTGCGGATGAGATCCTTGTGGAAAATGATCTGATTGCAAAATTAAAAGAAGGTCGCCCGATGCGAATCAAGGCTGGTTTTGACCCTACCGCACCTGACCTGCATCTGGGACATACTGTGTTGATTAACAAACTTCGTCAATTCCAGGATTTGGGCCATGAAATACTGTTTTTAATCGGCGATTTTACCGGCATGATTGGTGACCCCACTGGAAAATCAGCCACGCGGCCACCATTGACGCTGCAGGATGTTGAGCAAAATGCAGAAACTTATCAGCAGCAGATTTTTAAGATACTGGATAAGAAAAAAACCAAAGTGGTGTTTAACTCAGAGTGGATGAATAAAATGAGCGGCACAGATATGATCAAACTGGCTGCCAGTAGCACCGTCGCGCGTATGCTTGAGCGTGATGATTTTAGTAAGCGTTACAAAGGCGGACAGTCAATTGCTATCCATGAGTTTTTATACCCGCTGATACAGGGTTACGATTCTGTCGTCATGCAAGCAGATGTTGAGCTGGGTGGCACCGATCAAAAATTTAACCTGTTAATGGGGCGGCAGTTGCAGGAGCAGCATGGCCAAAAGCCGCAGTGTGTTTTGACTATGCCAATACTTGAAGGCCTGGACGGTGTGCAAAAAATGTCCAAGTCGCTGAATAATTACATTGGTATTGCCGACGCACCCAAAGATATGTTTGGCAAAATCATGTCCATCTCTGATGATCTGATGTGGCGTTATTTTGAGTTGCTAAGTTTCAGGCCAATGAGTGAAATAGAAGGCTTTAAAGTAGAAATGCAGCAGGGTAAGAACCCGCGTGATATTAAATTTTTACTAGCCGAAGAAATCATCGCCCGTTTTCATAGTGAGACAGAAGCAATAGCTGCACGCGAAGGCTTTATTGCTCAGTTTGCTAAAAACAGAGTGCCCGACGATATTCCAGAGCTTAGTTTTGAAGCACCGGATGAAGGTTATGCCATTGCCAACTTGCTTAAAGATGCAGGGCTGTGTTCCAGCACCAGTGATGCCATGCGCATGATTCAGCAGGGCGCGGCTAAAATTGATGGTGAGAAAATCGCCGATAAAACGGTGAGAATCCAGAAGGGTACGGTTGCGGTTTTTCAGGTGGGTAAGAGAAAATTTGCAAAGCTGAGTATTAATTAGTGACTGAACAAAAAATAGTAGCCCGCAACCAAAATGCACGGAGCATGTTGAACGTGCGATAGTGCAATCCGTAGTATTTAGTACAGGACAGCGTTGAGATAAATATACAAAAGATTTAGTGGTTAAAGGTTTAAGGCTGCATCTATTGTTTTTTGAACAATGACGCTTCGATACGCATACAGAGCTCAACCGTATCATTTACCAGAAATGACAAACTATGCATATTAAAATCTGTACGTTTGATGAACGCGCTGGCAGTAACAATGACCTCTGCGGTACTTTGAGGACTTCTGTTTGGCAATATAGTCATGGTCACATCGAAATCCACCGGTCGAGTTACCCCGTGCATCGTTAACATGCCTTTTAGAATAGCTTTTTTATGATTCAGCCACTTGAGTTGTGTACTGACAAACAATATTTTTGGATAGGTGTAGGTGTCGAGGAAATGCTCACCCTTAAGCATGTCTTTAAGGAAGTTTCTGTTTATCGTCAGTGAGTTTGCATCGACCATGACCAGTATTTGCGAACCACTTCCCCATATTTCCTTGTGCAGGGCAAGGCCTCCCTGAATGTCCCCGAATTTGGCTTCGATTTTACCGATGACGCTGTTAACGCAAAAACCGACTCTAGAGTTCTTTGGCTGAATGCGGAAGAGTCGGCCTTCTTTGTCCGCCTGCAGCATTTTTTCTACGATGGCAGTATCAACGACGCCACCACGAAATGGTGCGCATATACGGCCATCATTGTTAGCCGCCTGCAGAACAAAGCCCGGAAATGAAATAATTACCAGCGATAACAGAATAAGTGCGTACATGGCACAACCTCAAATTATCTCTTAATTATATTTTAAACGCGAAAACGCGGTGTAAACTTGATCTGGATCTTGTTGTTAATAATATTGGAGTGTGGGTTGCAAATAATGCACCGGTTCTAAGATAGGCGCCGGATTATTACAGCAAGTCAATGTC
This sequence comes from Gammaproteobacteria bacterium, assembly GCA_022712755.1. GTDB lineage: Bacteria > Pseudomonadota > Gammaproteobacteria > SZUA-229 > SZUA-229. The sequence continues at coordinate 2,314 of JAFLJY010000176.1, read as the reverse complement.
AGTAAGCTGGCGTCTCACCGGCAACGGCAAAGCCTTATGCTAGCTTACAAAATAAGATACACCCGTGGGTTTTATTGATTTTGTTTATCTAGCTTTGCCCAGGTATCACGCAGAGTGACGGTGCGGTTAAAGCTTAAATTTTTTGTTTTATTATCTTTTACAAAATAACCAACACGCTCAAACTGATAATGAATATCTGTGCTCGCATTTGCTAGTGCAGCTTCCAGTTTGCAGTTATTTAATACGGTTAATGATTCCGGGTTCAGGTGTTCGGTGAAATCATCACATGCCGCCGGATTAGGGTGGGTGAAAAGTCGATCGTATAAATTCACCGTGGCATCAATGGCATGGTCAGCAGAAACCCAGTGGATGGTGCCTTTTACTTTTCTACCATCGGGTGAAGAGCCGCCTTTGGTTGCCGGGTCGTAAGTACAGATTAATTCAATGACGTCACCGTTTTCATCTTTTACAAAACCGGTACAGGTGATGTAATAGGCATAACGCAGGCGTACTTCACGGCCGACAGACAGGCGAAAGAATTTTTTCGGTGCGTCTTCGAGAAAGTCATCTCGTTCAATATAGATGGTCTTAGAGAAGCTAATATTGCGTGTTCCCATTTCTTCTTTTTGTGGATGATTTTTCGCAGTTAGTTCTTCCACCTGTCCTTCAGGGTAATTTTCGATGGTGACTTTTAGTGGTTTTAATACAGCCATCATACGCACTGCGTGCTCATTTAAATCTTCGCGGATACTGTTTTCCAGTACTGCTACTTCGATAAAACTGTCTTTTTTGGTGACACCGATGCGGTTGCAAAAATCACGAATGGAGGCAGGTGTATAACCACGGCGACGTAAGCCGGAGATGGTTGGCATGCGCGGGTCGTCCCAACCGACAACGTGATTGTCTGTGACCAGCTGATTTAATTTGCGCTTACTGGTGATGGTGTATTTCAGCTGCAAACGGGCGAATTCAATCTGTTGCGGATGGCAGGGTGTTTTAATTTCGTCGAGTACCCAGTCATACAGTGGACGATGGTCTTCAAATTCCAGCGTACATAATGAATGTGTGATGTTTTCGATAGCATCAGAAATACAGTGGGTGTAATCGTACATCGGGTAGATGGGCCAGTCATCACCGGTGCGTTGGTGGTGTGCGCGTTTAATACGATACAGTGCAGGATCACGCATATTAATGTTTGGCGAAGCCATATCAATTTTTGCGCGTAACAGGTATTTTCCGTCTTCGAACTTGCCTGCGCGCATCGCAGCAAATAATTCAAGGTTTTCTTCAATGCTGCGGTTGCGATCAGGGCTATCGATGCCAGTTTTGGTCAGTGTGCCACGATACTCACGAATTTGTTCGGCGCTCAGTGAGTCTACATAAGCTTTGCCCTGTTTGATGAGTACTACCGCATAATCGTATAACTGCTGAAAATAATCAGAGGCATAATGTTCTTCGCTCCACTCAAAACCCAGCCACTTCACATCATTGATAATGGCGTGTACGTACTCTTCTTCTTCTTTTTCCGGGTTGGTATCATCAAAACGCAGATTGCATTTGCCGTTGAAATCTCTGGCTATGCCAAAATTCAGGCAAATGGATTTGGCGTGACCAATGTGCAGATAACCATTCGGTTCTGGCGGAAACCGGGTTTGTACAGCAGCATGTTTAGCAGAATCTAAGTCAGCCTGAATGATGTTGCGGATGAAATTTGTGGGTGTGGTAGTTTCGTCTTCAGTTGACATAGATTTGTTATATGAGTTTCAGGTTGTTTTTTATTGAGATTCACTATTCGGCTATTTTGACAAGAGTTGTCTTGTCAGAAAGCCAGGATATGCGGCGTATTCTACCGCTGAAACGAAGGTTCTGCTGATTTTTATGTGGTTTGTTTTGGTTATTATTGGGCTGAACGAAAAAAGCTCGACCTGTTTTTGCTTCTGCTAAACGGGTCGAGCTTTTTTTGTTCAGGTGCTAAGCATCAAAACCCAGCAGGATGAAGTGTTTTTAATTTAGCTTACTACTATTGAAACTTCTTCTGAAGGTTGGCTCTCGCGTCCTTCGGTATCAATGGTGGTGAGAGTAAGGTGGTAGGTGCCGGCATCTAAGTCGATAAACGTACTGCATTCGGCATAGCAATCAGAAATAGTGACGTTGTTTGAATCTTGAGCTTGCGTCAGACGGTAATAAATTTTGTATTCTAAAATTTCTGGTACAGATATGCTGCTGCCATCCTCACGTTCTGTGGGTGCAATCCAGGATAAATTAATGCCGGAGGTTGCAGAGTTATTTTCAGTAGGGGTATCTGTACCTGTAA
>JAFLJY010000287.1 GCA_022712755.1 Gammaproteobacteria bacterium | reverse complement strand
AACATGTACTTTCATTGATTGCGACAGTTGCACACGGGCATCGGTTGCTGCCATACTTTTCATGAAACTATGACCGGCTGCTGATTTTTCTGCCACGCCAACCGCCGACACCGCGATTCCTGCTACCGGTTCATCACATACCCAGCCAGGAGCTGAAGTAGAGGGAGAGTCTGGGAACACACAGTCAGGCGCTGCCTGTTTGATTTCATCTGACCCACTACAGCCGCTTAGAAATAATACCATTATGGCTAAGCCTGTGCCGATTAAACCTGTATTTTTGTTCATGCTATCATCTCTCCCATATGATAATTTTTTATTAATAAATCAGACTAATAAACATAGCTGACTTTTCCGTTAGTTGCAACTTTATGATCTCTCAAATTAATTACTTTGATTCTTTTGCAATCCTTCTTTTGCAATCCCTTCTTTTATAATTAAATACTCGGCAATCTTTATCATGTTTCCATAGGAACCCGCCATTGATCCACTGATCAGGTATTTTCCATTCACGGCAACCGAAGGCACACCCTGTAGCTGGTATGCTTTTACTTTCTTTTTCGCCTTCCTCACCAACCCATCGACTGCAAAGGAGTCATATTCAACGAGGAATTTTTTTCTATCAACGCCCTTTCTTTCCAGAAAATCAACCAGTCGTGTTTTCGTGTCCAGGCGTTTTTTATCTTTATGCATTGCGCTAAAAATCTTTCCATGCATATCTTCAATCACACCCATAATGCTCAACGCATAATAGGTGCGCGCCTGTATTTCCCATTCCGGGCGAAATATTGCCGGCACACGAACAACCTCGACATTTGCCGGTTTTGTTTTTTTCCATGCATTCATGTAAGGCTCAAATGAATAACAATGTGGGCAGCCGTACCAAAAAAATTCTAGCACCTCTATCTTTTCACCACTACTGGTTTGCAGAGGCGGCAATTTCTTATAATGCACGCCTTCACGATAATCCGCCGCCTGTACCAACGCTGAATTAATCAACAAAAACACTAAAACCACTAATTTTTTCATAGCTTATCCATCTTGTTTATTTATTGTTTATTTTTTTACAGAATTCATTAACAAAGTCTTAAGGTACTGCTGTATCTATAACAACATTTATTGATGCCTTTGTTTTGTTGTTTTTAAAGTCACGGCTACCAATATAATCTCCACTTTGCGCCAATGCCGAGCCTGATTTCGACACCCTGGCAGAAATGACTAGTTGCTCAAAAGCGCTTATATTCATGCCTTCTACCATTGCCATGCTGTCATCCAGCACGACCGTAACAGGCAGCTCTGCCACAGTCATGCGTTGTGCCGCTAACGGCATTCTTGGCCCCTGCTTAGCTTTAGCATAAACAAAGATGACATCATTAGCATTAAATTTCTTTCTTGCTTCATCACTGATATTTACCGAAACATGTAAACTTGTTGTTGAAGCTGTTATTACTGTAGGCGCATCATTTGTTGAGGTAGAAGCTGCTGCTGTTCTGTTCATATCTGTCTCAGCTGTTGTTGTGATACCCAGCATCGCTTCAAGCTCCGGCATGTCTACACCCGCATCTATTAATTGTTGATGTGATCGAGTAATCATAGCGATGATAGATTTCATCACGCTTTCATCGTCTCTTGCCGTTGGCAATAATGCCAGCAAATGATCTATTGCTGGCTGAAAATTCCCAGCCTGATATTCTGCAACGCCGGCAAACCATAAAACATTCGCATTATCCGGCTCCAGTGCATAAGCCTTAAGTACCAGCTCGCGTGATTGGGCATTAAATAGTCGATTATTATTCAGCGCCATCACTTCAGCAAGCTCCAGCATCAACTGCGCATTGTTTTCATCATGCTGCAGGGCGACTACGAAGGCTTTTTCTGCCAGCGCATTCTCACCCATATATTTATGCGCTCTTGCCAGCATTGTCCAGTCCTGTACAGTGCCGCCATTTTGCTCAATTCGAGCTTTTAGCTGTTTGGTTAAGTCTTCAATTGAAGCAGAAGCCTGCTGTTGTGAATTTTGTCCCTGAGGTTGTTGTTGACTGGCTATAAAATCCGCGTCAGTTGCCGAAGGCATGCCTATCTGAAGATAAAGCAATATTGACATTACAGGTATAAAAATGGCAAGCATTATGACTAATGTCGGCTGCTTTTTTATTGTACCGCTAGTAGCCATGCTTGCAGTATCACCAGTATCGCCCGGGATATCAATAAGCAACTCTCTATCCAGCTCTTCTCGTGCTAGTTCGTACGAAGGCTGATCAATTCGCCCTTCTACTAAATCAAGATCCAGCTCTTTAATTTTTTCTTCGTTAATACTTAAATTACTTTCCTGGTAGCTGCTTTCTTTATTAGCAATCGCTGAAACCTGACGCAGCTTTAAAACCGGGTAAGCCAGTATGCTAATAGCAACTAGCAGCATCAAAAGTATAAGAATCCAGAATGGTATACTCATTTTTGTTCACCGTCCTGTTCATGTAATTTTTTAATGCGCTCAATATCTTTGTCACTCAAGCTATCCACTGGTGCTTTTTCAGATTGCGACTTCATAAAACGTACTGCAAATACTAGCAATAAGACAAAGGCAATAGCAGGACCAAACCATAATAACCAGGTTTTGGCTTCAAATGGTGGCCGGTATAAAACAAAATCACCATAGCGCGCAACCATGAAGTCAGTAATTTCTTTTTCAGATTTACCCTCACTCAACATGGCATAAATTTTATGCCGTAAATCCTGTGCTAGCGCTGCATTTGATTCGGCAATACTTTGATTCTGACAAACCACACAACGTAACTCCTCACTTAATTTATGAAATGTTTTTTCAGTTTCAGGTGAGTCGAACTTAAAGGTTTCATACGGTACAGCAAATGAAGGCGTCGGCACAAAAACCAGGCCCGGCATTAATACAATAGATAATAATAAAATAGAAAATAACTTACTCATGCGCTCATTCTTAGTTGTTCAGTGAAGCCATAGCGGCCATTAAACCATCCAGTTTTTCCCTGTCGGTTAAAGGGCCGATAACCTTGTGTCTGATTATCCCGTCCTTATCAATTAAAAACGTTTCTGGTGTAGCGTAAACGCCCCAGTCAATTCCTACACTTCCATTATAATCGGCCGCAACAACCTGGTAGGGATTGCCCAGTCTTGCCAGCCACTTTTTCGCGTCATCCGGCTCATCTTTATAATTTAAGCCAATAACACGCGCACCATTGCGCGCCAGGTATTTAAGTGTGTCATGTTCCTGGCGGCAGGAAATGCACCAGCTTGCCCAGACATTAACCAGTGTGACCTGGCCAATTAAATCCTTATTTGAAAAACTGCCCTGCTGTAGCAGCAAAGGCAGCTCAAACTCGGGAGCGGGTTTACCGATTAATGGTGACGGCACCTCACGCGGGTTAAGAGTTAAACCTATTGCTAGCAACGATGCCAGTGCCGCAAAGATGATAAGCGGCAAAAACCGCTTTATTAATGATGGCTGTTCGTTTTCCATAGTGAATGTTTTATCTGTTACTAAGCTACATTATCGGCAACAGTAGCATTTGTGCCTGCTCTGCGCCGTTTTCTTGAGGTTACTGTCTGACGATAGCGACGATCACTTATTGCTAAAAACCCACCGATCGCCATGAAACCTGCGCCAATCCAGATCCAGCGAATAAAGGGTTTATAATAAACACGCATACTCCACGCGCCATTTTCCAGTTCTTCGCCAAGTGCTGCATATAAATCACGGAACAGCGTGACATCAATCGATGCCTCTGTCATTGGATTGCCGAAGTCACTATATATCCTTTTCTGTGGAATCAGATCATCGACTTTTTTGCCTTCATACCAGATTTCTATTAATGCTTCATCTGCTGTGTAATTAGGACCCTGTATCTTTTTGACGCCCTGAAAACGAAATTCATAACCCGCAATATCATAACTCTCGCCCGGCACCATACGCATATCTCTTTCTATATGGTATGTCATCGTAACCGTCACGCCGACTACAAATGCAGCCAGACCCAAATGCCCCATCACCATACCAAGATAGGAAAGTGGCAGACTGGCTCCACGAGACAGGCGGGAGAATAATTCTTTAAAAGTGGTTGAAGCGACCCACATGGCTCCAGCCAGACCTAAACCAACAGCTATATTTAATTGATCTTCGACCAAAAAGGGTATCAGCATACCCAGCACCAACGAACTGATAAAGAAGAAACTCAGCACTTTACTGTTTCGCTTCCAGTTATCGACTTTCCAGCGCACCGTTGGCCCTATACCGAGTAACAATAAAAGCGGAATTGCTATCATCGAAAACATGGTATCAAAATAGGGACGCCCTACTGATATTTTACCGCCACCAAAAGCATCAACCACTAATGGATACATAGTGCCAATGAATACTGCCATGGCGGCTGTCAGGAAAATAATATTATTTAATAACAATACGGATTCGCGAGAGAACCACTTGAAACGCCCAATACTGACCACGGCAGCCGAACGCCAGGCATATAAAGTAAGCGAACTACCGACGACTATTACCAGAAAAGCGAGGATAAATACGCCACGCTCAGGATCTACAGCAAAGGCGTGCACAGAGGTTAATACACCTGAGCGCACGATAAAGGCACCCAGCAGGCTTAACGAAAAGGTCAATATCGCCAGCAATACTGTCCAGCTTTTAAAGACACCACGTTTTTCTGTGCTCGCCAGTGAATGAATTAATGCCGTGCCCACTAACCATGGCATAAACGAGGCATTTTCTACAGGGTCCCAGAACCACCAGCCGCCCCAGCCAAGCTCGATGTATGCCCACCAGCTGCCTAAGGCAATGCCCATGGTTAAAAAACTCCATGCAGCAGTCGTCCATGGACGCGACCATCGCGCCCAGGTAGCATCCAGCCTGCCTGCAATCAAGGCGGCAACAGCAAAAGAAAAAGCCACCGCAAAACCAACATAGCCAATATATAACAGCGGCGGATGTATTATCATGCCAAAATCCTGCAATAGAGGATTTAATTCGTTGCCATCAAGAGGAGCAGGGAATACGCGCTCAAAAGGATTTGAGGTGAACAGTAAAAACGACAAAAAGCCGGAACCCACCAGAGACATCACCGCAAGGACACGCGATATCATCATCTGCGGCAGGTGATGACTAAACGCTGCTAGCGCAACCAGCCAGATTGAATGAATAAACACCCACAATAATAATGAGCCTTCATGTGAGCCCCATACACCCGTAATTCGGTACTGCAATGGCTGCACCAAATTTGAGTGCTGAACCACATTTAACACCGAAAAATCATGCACAATAAAGGCATGCGTTAATGCTGCATAAGCTAAGCCCACAAAGAAAAACTGGGCAAGGGAAGCAGGTCTTGCTATCGCCATCAGTGCTGCATTATTTTTAGCTGCACCAACTAACGACACCACAGCTTGCACAACAGAAATAACAAGGGCGATGATTAAGGCAAAATGTCCGAGTTCAGGAATCATAGGCGGTGGTTAATGGTTAGTGGTTAATTGTGGCTGTTAATCGTTATACGAAGAGTTGCTGCATGGTTTGGTTTTTCATTAACAATTAATCATTAATAATTAACCATTGCTTTACACACTACATTTTTCCGGAATAGTCATACTGTCCGGATGCTTTCAGAGCATCAGCCACTTCCGGTGGCATGTAATTTTCATCATGTTTTGCCAGCACTTCATCGGCGACAAAGCGACCACCTGCGGCAAAACTGCCTATGGCAACGATGCCTTCGCCTTCACGGAAAAGGTCCGGCAGAATGCCGGTGTATTCAACGGTCATATTTTCCGCATTATCAGTCACTTCAAACTGCACGGTTAAACTGTCTGGCAGACGGTTTATACTACCCGGCACGACCAGGCCGCCAACACGAAAGGAGCGTTCTTGCGGTGCTTCACCCGCGTTCACCTGGGTCGGGCTGAAAAAAAACAACATATTTTCTTCAAGTGCGGTTAAACCTAACACGGTGGCGATGCTCACCCCAAAAACAAGGGCTAAAACCAATACTTTTCGACGACTTCTTTTGTTCATAATCTATACTACTTCTATATTTCTGCTGTTATAGTCAACACTAATTCTGGTATTACTGACCCTGGTTACTACGGCTCAGTTCAATACTCTCTCTTTTAATGGTACGTTTAATACGTTTGATGACCTTTTTACGTTGCATTATCGGCGTTACAATATTGCCAAGCACAACAATAAGCGCTACTGCATAAGAACCCCACACAAAAAACGCATAACCACCCATGTGGAAAAACTCAGACCAATTCATATGTTATCACTTCTCATTATCGATATTTATTACAGTTTCTCAACTATTTCTCTAACCCATCGGCGATTACGGTCACGGTACAAACTCTCATTTCGTGTTCTCACCAGAACCATGGTGGCATAAAATAATTTAAAGGCCACCGCCATCAATAACAAAGGAATTAACATATCAATATGTATTGAGGGTGCATCAAATTTTGCCACGCTTGCACCTTGATGTAGCGTATTCCACCATTCTACGGAATAATGAATGATAGGAATATTCACCGCCCCGACAATAGCTAACAAACCACTGGCTTTATCTGCACTGCGCTGATCATCAATAGCTGATTGTAATGCCATGTAGCCTAAATACAAAAACAGCAAAATCAGCATCGAGGTTAACCGTGCGTCCCATATCCAGTAAGTACCCCACATCGGTTTCCCCCATAATGAACCTGTTACTAATGCGAGAAAGGTAAAGGATGCGCCAATGGGTGCACTGGCAGCCGCAACCATATCCGCCAGACGAATTCGCCAGATTATGCCTATGCCAGCAGAGACTGCCATCACCATATAAATAAACATCGCCAGCCATGCAGCGGGTACATGAATAAAGATAATGCGATAACTATCTCCCTGTTTATAATCCGTTGGTGCCACAAACAGACCCAGATACAAACCATACAGCCCTATTACCAACGCAGCGATGGCAAACCACTTTATTAAGGGTACAGACATGCTGTAAAAATGTTTGGGTGATGAAAAGCGTTGTATCCAGTTCCACATGTTTTTAATGTTTAATGTTTAATGTTTAATGTTTAATGTTTAATGTTTTTCATTAACCATTAACTATTATCTAGATGCCGTTATGCGCAAAGCCACCGAACTTGCCAATGGTGCCAGCGAAAGTGCCAAGGCTAACACAGCGCTTAAAAACAACAATTGACCTGTGACGGGTAAGCCGCTGCTTGCGACATCTACCGCATTTGCCCCAAAAATCAAAATCGGGATGTACAATGGCAAGATTATTAGAGACAACAAAACACCGCCGTGGTTCACCGACACCGTCAAAGATACACCAATTGCTCCCACCAGGCTTAATACCGGCGTACCCAGCAACAGGCTATAAACCAACACTTCAACCGCCTCTGCTGACAGAGACATAAACAAACCCAATAACGGCGCAATAATAACCAGAGGCAAGCCGGTTAATAGCCAGTGCGCCAGCACCTTTGCCAACACCAGAATCACCAATGGATTCGGGCTCAACATCAGCTGATCCAGCGAGCCATCTTCGTAATCCTGCTTAAATATACGATCCAGTGACAACAACACGGCCAGTAATGCTGATACCCAGATCACTCCGGGCGCCATTGTCTGCAGGGCTTCCGGCGTTGGCATCACGGCCAGTGGGAATAACGTCACCACTAAAATAAAGAAAATCAACGGGTTAGCCAGCTCATGGCGATTACGCAATGCCAGGCGCAAATCACGGATTAATAAATGATAAAAGGCTTTTAACATCTGCTTAAGATTCCTTTATTTGGCGACCGAGCTGGATCGAACGCATATTGCAATCCAGCTGCATTCCGTGGTGGGTGGTAAAGATGACACTGCCGCCTGCCGCCCGGTGTTCTATTATCATTGACTCCATCAAAGCCACACCCTGTACATCAAGGGCAGTTAAAGGCTCATCCAGTATCCATAACTTTGCCTGAGACAGTTCTACAAAAGCCAGTAAAATTCGACGGCGCTGACCGGAAGACAGAGCTTTGCCTGGCACGTCTTCATAAGTTGCCAGTCCGACTTTTGCTAATGCCGTCTCTATAATCGCATCCGTCACCGCCAGCGAACGCGTATCCAGCAGTGCGCGCACATTTTCCAGTACTGTTAATTCGGCTTTTATACACGGTAAGTGGCCGATGTAGACCATGCTGGCATAATAGTCTTCACGGCTCGCCTGAATTTTTTCGCCATGCCACAATACCTGACCGGCTTCTGCTAACCGTAAACCGCAAATGATTCGTAACAAACTGGTCTTACCACAACCATTTGAACCTTCAATTTGCAATACCTCAGATTCAGCGACCGAAAAACTTAAACCATTAAATAACAGGCGGTCATCGCGTACACACTCTAATGACTGAGCTTCAAGCATAGGTAAAACCGACATGGTAAGAGTATGCCATTTTCAATGTGCAATTTTCAGTAACCCAGTCACTAAACAATCGCACCGCCTTCCTGGCTCCTTGCGAAATGCAACTCATATGGATGCGGGAAATGCGAAAAATGCATGCAGCAATTTTCAACTGCCCCACATAGAAGCGGGAGGTATTGATTTTG
>JAFLJY010000230.1 GCA_022712755.1 Gammaproteobacteria bacterium | reverse complement strand
GTGAAAACGCATGGCAACTGGGCAGCGTCGAAGTCGGCGATAAAGATCAGGTTGTTTTTAAATAACCGTTTTTAATATCGATCTTTAATATCAGCAGTGGAAAAGAAAAAATTATCACTCGCAATCCTTATCTCCGGCGGCGGCAGTAATCTTCAGGCCATAATCGATGCCATAAAAAATAACAAACTTGATGCCCAGATAGAAGTCGTTATCAGTAATCAGGTTTCTGCCAGCGGGCTTGATCGAGCTGCCCGGGAAAATATCACAACATATGTAATCGAGCATAAGTCATACCCCTCACGAGGAGCATTTGACCAGGCGATGACACAGGTTATTGATGCCGTCAAAGCTGATCTGGTGGTACTGGCGGGTTTTATGCGTATATTAAGCAAACCTTTCATTGAACATTATCAACACCGTTTGATTAATATCCATCCGTCATTATTGCCTAAATACAAAGGTCTTAACACGCATCAACAGGTGATAGACAATAACGACAAATTTCACGGTGCCAGCGTGCATTTTGTTAACCAGGAACTTGATAGCGGCCCCATTGTCATACAGGCAGAAATGCCAGTGCTGGCTACAGATAATGCTGAAACATTGGCGGCACGGGTTTTAATTGAAGAACACCAAATATACCCGATGGTTATACAAATGATCGCTGAAGGTCGCTTATCATTTGATAAAAACCAGCTAAACCTTGATAACGAACCGTTAACCAGGCCATTATGCTGGAAAGACAATCAACTAACGTAACTATCCCTAATACCTATATAAGCCATGACCAACAAACAAGCTTTTCGCCCATTACAACTGGCACAACACCTTATTATCCTTATCACACTATTTTCTCATAATGTGTTTGCCGCACATGCACTGCCTGAATTTACTGCTAAATACGCTATCCAAAAATTTAATACAAAACTGGCTGAAGCACATTACCGGTTAAGTTATACCGACAAAGGTTATAAATTTACACAAGATACAAAGTTAATTGGTATCACCAGTATGTTTGCCAATGACACTGCATCGATTGTTAGTTATGTTGATAAAGAGGGTGATAATTTATTACTGACAAAACACAGCTATACACAAACCGGCAGAAAAAAAAACAGGGATGAAAATTTCAGCATACTGTGGAACACATATAAAAACACGCTCAATGGGAAAATAACCGGCATTGTTAGAAACAAAAAAATAGATCTTCAAGTTAACTCAGAAATTTGGGACGTTCTTTCTTTCCAGATTCCATTAATGATTGAAGCCAGTGAAAACATAAAAGAGTATCCATACCGTGCCATACTCAAAGGTAAAATTAACAACTACAACTTTATTTTAACATCAATCAAAAAAATTGAGTTTGCTGGCAAGGAATATAAGGCACTACAGCTAGTACGCACAGATTCGGACAAAAACAGGCAGTTACATATCTGGTTAATACCAGCACTAAATAATATACCTGTTATTATAGAAAACTATCGTGATGGCAAGGAACACTCGCGAATGCAGCTTGAAAGCGTTAGTTTTAATAATAAAAAACCCTATACAGCCCAATTAATAGATACAGATAGTGACGATGCCTTCTAACACCAACACTGCCAATAAAAACAATGTTAAAGAATTTCAGTATGACGGCCCAAGTAAATCACAACTCAAGCGTGACAGCCATCATCTAATTGATGTCGGTGAAGACATATTAAAACTGTCACCTGAAGATATGCGTTCATTACACTTACCTGATGAACTCAGCGATGCCATAGCGACAGCTTTAAAAATAAAATCTCGAAGCGGACTAAAAAGGCAACGCTTATACATAGGGAAATTATTGCGCTCCATCGATAGTGACGACATAGAAAGCCAGTTAAGAAAAATACAACATCGTCACGACACCAATACTGCACATTTTAAACGTTTAGAAAAATGGCGTGATAGCTTAATCGACGAAAACAAAACCACACTTAATGAAGTGATTTCACGCTATCCAGAAGTTGACAGGCAACATCTCAATCAATTAATTCGTGCTGCACAGCTGGAAAAACAACACAACAAAGCGCCAGCCGCTTCACGTAAATTATTCAAGTATCTTCGCGAGCTGGAAGACGGGAAAGCAGTGAATAGTTAACAGTGAATTTTAAAACCATGAGCTACACAAGCACCAGTTTTACAATTATCTTTGCATTTAACTTTTAACTATTCCATCCTTTGGTTCGTAAACGGCACATCCTTGTGCCACTGCTCACTGTTTTTCAGTCCATACGGTTTTTTGCGGAGCTAGAAATAGGTGTGCGGTATCGATTGACTACCCAATATGTCGATAACACAAAGGTAACAATTACCACCATCTGTATTAAATAAGATGCGCGCGCATCTATTAAACCAATAGCCAGTGCACTATAAGCAACCAGCAAAGAAAACTCACTGCCCTGCCCCAGCCTCACACCCAACTCCATCGACAATTTTTTATCTTCACCGATTAACTGAAAGCCATACTTAAATACAAAAGGCTTCATCACAATAATTAATACCGCTATTACAATACCGGCAAATAACACCTGTTGTGTCACCAGATAATTAAATTGTGCGCCGATAGAAAAGAAGAACAAAATCAGGAAAAAATCACGCAGCGGTTTTAAATTCTCGGCGATGACCATCGACACAGGGGATGACGCAAACGCAACACCGGCGATAAAAGCGCCCATTTCATATGACAAACCAATAGCATGGGCAACACCAGCACCCAGCATGCCCCACCCCAGCGATAACAGAAAGGTATATTCCTGAATAATATCAAAACGCATAAAAAGATGATTGACCACATATCGCACAAAACCATATGCCACTAGTACCAGAAAAATTAATTTGATAAATAACAAGGCTATTGCATAGGGCACATGTTCGCCCTGTCCACCCGTCAACATGACAATTAACAATATTGCAATAACGTCTTGCATTAGCAGCACACTGATCATCATTTCACCCGTGTGTTTATGGTGTAACGCAGTGGTCGGAATGAGCTTGAGACTGATAATGGTGCTGGATAACATGAGCTCTGCACCAATGATGATACTTTCGGTAAAACCAAAACCAAACGCCATAGCAGCCGCGGCGGTAACAACCAAAAACACCAGGCTGGTTAATAACGTAA
>JAFLJY010000175.1 GCA_022712755.1 Gammaproteobacteria bacterium | reverse complement strand
ACAGGAAAAAGAGGCAATGCAGTATTAGTCTCCGAAGAAGACTGGAACGCAATATCTGAAACACTTCATCTATTATCGGTACCAGGAATGAGAGAGTCTATCCAGGAAGGATTGAAACAAGACCTATCTGAAAGCGCCAAGGAGCTTGATTGGTGACTTGGGAGCTAGTGTATACAAAACAGGCTCAAAAGGACGCTAAAAAACTAGCTTCCTCTGGGTTAAAAAACAAAGCAAAAAAACTATTAGATATTATTCAAAAAGACCCGTACCAAAACCCACCACCATATGAAAAACTGGTTGGTGATTTGTCGGGTGCTTATTCACGCCGCATAAATATCCAGCATAGGCTCGTATATCAAATATACGAAAAGGAATATACCATTAAAGTTATCAGGCTTTGGACGCACTATGATTAATAAACATAACAATTCATTTAACATTGACCGTTTTTACACGCCGCGCTGCTCTGTGTAAAAACGGCAAGTTAATTCGAGCGTTATAAGCTTAAAAAACCCCAAGATTTGCAATAAGTCCCACCTAAGACTACTATGTAATACATAGTATTCATGCAAATAGGTATCATCATGGGTGTAACTAGCATAAGACTTCAACCTGAAATCGAAAATCCATTAGAAAAATTGGCAAACAAGCTTGATAGAAGCAAAAACTATCTCATTAATCAAGCAATTAAAGAGTTTCTTGCCCGTGAATCGCTTGACGAAATAAAATGGAATGAAACACTAGAAGCATTAGAGTCAGTAAAATCGAATAAAGTCATTGAAGAACAAGCGGTCAATGAGTGGCTAGATAGCTGGGGTAAAGATAACGAACAAAAGCCACCTAAAATATGAAGTTATCTTATTCCCGTGAAGCAATCAGCGATTTAATACGGCTAAGAGAATTCATTGCTTCAAAAAATCCTGAGGCCGCCCAAAAGATTGCCAAATCAATACGAAAAGGTATTACTCAATTAAAAACATTTCCATATTTAGGCGTGGAAGTTGAACTGGCTCCTGATCCAGAAATGATACGTGATTTAATTATTGGTAATTATATTGCTCGTTATTTGGTTCATCAAAAACAGGTATATATTCTTAGAGTATGGCATCACAAAGAAGAGCGCTTATAACAACACGCCCTGAGGTGGACAGCAAGTAAAAAATCAGCTTTCTGCAGCGAATTTCAAAAGTGGTGAACCCCGTTTTTTCAGTGCTTTGAGATAGGTTGATTCATCATACGGTGTATTGTTTTTCCAGCACCTAAAAACGATTCTTATCCATTTAAAAGCCAGTGCCCTGATCACTGTGTTATGTGGTTTACCTTTACTAATTTGTTGTTCGTAATAAGCTTTTGCCCAAAACGAATAACGTATCGACAGGCCGGCCCATTCGACAAATGTTTGCCTTAGAAAAGTCGGGCAGCTGTATCGCCAATGAGTCCACTTCTTTTTGCCGCTTTGCTCTATCACTGGTGCGACACCAGCGTACTTCTGCAAATCGGCAGCACTACTATAGCGTTCTCTATTGGAGCCAAAGGCGACAAAAATACGCGGTGCTAACTGAACGCCTGCGCCGGGTAAACTATCAAAGATAAAACGATCATCCTGGTCTTTGTAATATTTTTTTATTTCCAGATCGAATCGCTCAATGGCTTCAATGAGTAGCTTGAGTTGAGGGATCAAGACTTCAATCAAAATCTTGTTAGGCTCAATGACACCAGGGTCATTGGTTAATGCACAGGCCGCTTTGATGTCGGTAAAGCGTTTTTCATTTATTGCCGGGTAACGTGAATTATGTTGATTAAAAAAGCTCATTAACGTTTGTTTTCGAACTTTCTGACTATCGGCTAATGAAGGCCACCTGGCAATAAAATCACAAAAAATAATTGTATCTTTTTCCTTAAACCAATCAAGGACTTGAGGATAATAATTCTTAAGCGTGGCAGTGATGCGATTTAATAAGTCCACCCGATCCTGAACGACCTTACGCCGGTATTCGACCAATTGAGCCAGGACTCTTATGTCAGCGGATTCTGGTTGAATATGCGTTAATTTATCCATGTGAAGCTTAAGTATTTCTGTCTGTATCAGTGCATCACTGGGATCATTTTTAGCACCACTTTGAGTGAATGCCTTGCGATACTTTGCCACGGTAGAAGGGTTGATAGGAAAAATAGTGATATGTTCATATCGACTTAAAGCATAAATCAGCGGGCCTTTTTTCAACTCACAGGCAACAGCAACGGGTTTATCAGGGTAACGGTCTTTTAACGACAGCGCCCAGTCATGCAGAGCCTGAGGCTTGCTGGAAATAACAGAAAGTTGATAATCGTTGGACCCTGCAGGCATTTCACAAATATCGTGTTTATCATCTGCCCAATCAATACCAATTAATGCTGCAAAATCATCGATGGTTGGCTCTTTCATCTGACACCTCCAAGGAGTAAAGTGTATATCGGAATATGCTTAAAACTCGTTTCTCGCAGGTCTTATAGATAGTCGGTATGACGACAGTCCCTGAGTATGCGTTTTGAAACAGAGCGACTTCTGCTGGCTCGAACGTCTTGTTATGAACATGGTATGTTTAGCCAATTAATATTCGTAGCCAGTAGAAGCATGTTCCACCTATTTTATTGAAAGGTAAATCAACGATTGGATGGAACAGTCAGACTATAAGTCATTTAACATTGACTGGTTTTACACGCCGCGCCGCTATCACTTTGCTCTGTGTAAAACCGTCAGGTTAATTGTCGCCTAACAGGCTGACCTCATGGTTTTGGCATTTTGGACAACTTCGATGTCCACATGACAGCGGATGCCAATGGCTTTGCTCACATTGCGTGCATTGCAGATAAAGCTCACCGGAGTCGAGTGTGCGGCAACGTTGCATGGCATGGAGGCCAGCCACTGACTGGGCAATAAGCTGTTGCCGTATTTTTCCAGAAAGGGTGTTTTGTATTGCTGGATGATAGATTGTAATTCCATGATTACACCTTTTCCAGATCAACGTGAATACTGTTGATTAGCTGGTTGATGGTGAGGCGGGAATTTTTTTCGGTAACGGCAGTAAGATGGGCATAACGTGCGGTAGTGATGGGATTGGCATGACCCAGTAAAAACTGAATGTGGCGCAGGCTTAAACCGCGTTCGAGTAAGTGAGTGGCATAACTATGGGGCAGGCTGTGGATAGATAC
>JAFLJY010000251.1 GCA_022712755.1 Gammaproteobacteria bacterium | reverse complement strand
CCAGAAGGCTATTCACCTTCTGGGTTAAAAAAGTCAAATTAAGCAGCAAGTAACTGTTTAGCTAAAGCCACTTCCAGGCTGTCACCGTCCGGGTTTAAAACATCTAAACCCGAATCGGGGGCATCACCGGAGGTTGACTGGCAAACAGCAATCTTTTTGCTCATCAATTCCAAACAAGGTATCTGCGCGGTATCGGCATAACCTAAGAAATACACGGATACATCATGCTTTTGCCCAATACGCCATGAACGGCGTGAGGCTTGTAGCAGGGTGTACACGTTATAACCGGTTTGCATAAATACAATGGTTGGAAAATCCAGTAAGTCCAGACCTGTTTTCACCAGCTCAGGATTACACAGCAATACATCAATACCGCGATCAACCTGATCCATAATCCAGTCTTCTCGCTTTGAGGTATCAACCGATGCACGTAAAACAGCCACTTTCAAACCTGAGCGTTGCAATTTAGCTTTCAGCCTGGTCGCTGTATCACGCTTGCCGGTATAAACCGTATAAGCTAACACTTTTCGACCCTGTGCTTTTTCTTCACAACAAAGCCGAATCAGCTCCTCTTCTTTTGGCATCAGTTCATCATCAGAAAACACCGATCCACTGTAAAACAGGGTGTCTCGTGTTCGTGGATGCTTCACATTTTCTTCCCTGAAACAACAGTCTGGCCATGCCAGCATGACGTTTAAAACCACACCTAAAAGACTGGTATCGCCTTTACGCAAGGCCTGTTTTAACTCATCCTGAAGCTTTGAACTCATACTGGCATAAACATCTTGTTGCTGATCATTCATCGGCACTTCGATAAAATGCTCCTGATAATCAGGCAAGACGTTACCACCAATATCCTTGAGCTTTAAAAAAGCCGTGTATGGCAGCACATAACGCGCAATGCCTTTCGGGCCAAAGCCTGGTGCTTTAACGGTTCGCATGGTAATGCGTTTACCTTTCGCGGTGCGGTGACTATCACCTTCCGTTTCAGAGTAAATGTCTTTTAGTACACCGTGATCGCGCATAAATGCCAGCGAAGCTGTACCAAGACTGCCACGAGCGTTATACACGTAACCGTCTTCCATCATGCGCTTTGTCAGCACACGCCATAGCAGATAAAACAGATCATCAGCATAACCGCCCATTAACGTACCTGTTAACAAAACAACCTTGTTGACTTTGGCCGCGAGCACACCCATAGCCTGTCCCTGTGCGGAGGCATCGTTTTTATACTCATGACCTTCATCAACAACCATTAACCCAAAATAATTATTGGGTAAATAACGCTTGATAAACTCCGTTGGTTGATAACCGCCCTGACCAAATGATATTTCCAGATTAGCCATGGCACGTTCCATACGCCGCGCCTGTTTATCTGAGAATACCAACTCACCGTCTTCATCCATGAGATTAATAAACTCATAGACATTATCGGCAAGCATTCCACCAAGCAGGTCTTCACCAAATACAGCGATCAGTTTCTCCGCTGTTTTTGGCCCAATCGTTGGTATCTGACACATTGCATCAGCAACCATGTCTCGCCGTGTTTTTTGTCGGCTAGAGGGTCGCATCAGCGTCCATAAAGGTTCGAAGCATTCACTGCACGTATAACGCCTGTTATCAGGGTAGTCAACTGGCTTCACCAAAACTGGATTACCGTCAACATCATCCGATGTTACGCCCGTACCACATCGAGGGCAGGCAACATATTCTGACTTTTTAAGAAAAGTCTTTGAATCAGGATTGCCTTGTTCAATGTGTTTATGGTGATACGCTTTACGAATAGCAAAAGCGGGCTTCCAGTTAAAACCCATGCGCATACGCACACGACCCATAATGAAAAACTCCGGAGGCGCATCAGGTGCAGTATTAAGACCCAGGTTTTCACGCATCATTAAAAGTTTTGCTAATGTGTCCGGACCATTTAAGATCCAGACACGCGCACCTTCAATGGTTTCCTGTATCTCTCTTCGCCATTTGTACACCAGGTGTGGTGGACAGATGATTAAGTTACGTTGCCATGACTCATTTGACATGACCGCTGCAAGCGCAATGGCCATCATGGTTTTTCCAGTACCCATTTCAGCGTTAATAATGGCCGCGCTTTCACCCTCATCTATTAATAAGGCTGAAATTGCTTGCACCACATCACTTTGTGCAGGAAAAGGCTTTCTTCGTAGTGAACGCATCACCGCGTCACGCTCTGGATTAACCATTCCGTTATACACAGGTGGATTTTGTTGCTGAACGGTTTCTAACAGCCCTTCTCCAAAATCCGCAATAAACTCACTGAGTGGAATAATATTACTTGCTTCGCAAGTGTTTTCTTCCTCACAAGAATTATCATTCTCAATGTTTATGATTTCTTCTACAGCAGACATTGTTGCTGACATACATACCTCCAGGTTAATAAAAAAAGAGGCATCAAAACCCATGAAGGTCGTGATACCTCATGGGTGAATAGTCATGCTAGAATTTCTGGCATGATTACGTTTAATGATCAGATAAGGATTCCTAAATCTGAATTGTCATTTTTAAGAAAAATGGCTGCCAGGAACGGCTTTGCCATTAACTCAATCAAAACCAATAAAGAAGAACTGGAAGCCACTTTTAAAGGGCTTCCAGTTGATATTGCTGAAGACATGCTTCGTTTTATAGAAGCAAGAATTCAGCTAGGTGAAGCAGAATTCAAAGGCTCATAAGTTACATCAAACCTCTTTCTGCCATTGAGACAACCTCCTCGCCAACAATAAAATGATCAAGAACACGAACATCAATAAGTGCCAAAGCATCTTTTAGACGTTTAGTTATCTTTTCATCAGCACTACTAGGCTCTGCCACTCCCGAAGGATGATTGTGTGCAAATATAACAGCACTAGCATTGTGATTTATTGCTGAGCGAACAACCTCTCTCGGATACACGGAAGCACCATCAATCGTGCCATTGAACATGCGATCAAAGCTGATCACACGGTGGCGATTGTCCAGAAACAATACACAAAAAACTTCTGCAAGCTCACCACACAATTGCAACGTAAGAAATTCTCGCGTTTGTTTGGGTGAACATAATACATCGCTTTCACGTATTTGATTATCAAGCAAAGAAATAGCACAGCTAATTATTTCTTCCTTAGTAGCATATTGCATTAGTTTATTTTTCATTGGGTATATCCTTGTTATATCTGAAAATACCCGCCCATCTGGGAGTATTCCCAGATGGGTTAATAAAAAATGAATTGAGATCAAAACGATCTGACAGACATTGCACAATTCACGATCTGTTCAAGTTTGCTACGTTTAAGGCCTGTAGCGAAGGCGCATTCAGTAAAGCTTTCGCAAAACAATCTGTTTCAGATTACTTTGAGAAAGCCTGTCCGAAGACAGGTGATCCATGTAACTTGTTAAGATACTTCAAAAACAGTGAACCGCGCCTCCCCAGATCGGAGGGCTTTTCTCATTGCTTCATTATTTTCAAACTCAATGACGATTGAGTGAGGAATCTCACTACCATCGTCTTCATCAATACCGGCATATATTTTGTCGCCAGCAATAACTACATTTCCAGTTTTATTATTCATTGCTTATCTCCACATATGTATTCATCAATCTTCGTTCATCAGCATAAGGGTAATAACTGCTTCACCCTGATCGCCAGAACCAATATGAGACTTAAAGGTCATCATTGTTGCTTGCTGTGACTGGCCATCTCTTTTAATGCGATAGACACGAACAGGGACTTGCCGATTACTGCCAGCACCTTTTGCGGCTAATATTGCCATATACAGTACATCCCATAAGCGCCCATCCTGGTCTTGATGCGTTTTCTGTTTTTTAGAATCTTCATCTGACCAGGCAACGCAATCGTTCCAAAGTGTTGATGTCATAGCGACTGGTATTTTAAACCCTGCCTCTTTTGCCATTTCTGACACATCAACAAGAACACCGTCATCTATGGCGTTTTCTCTTGTGTAAACACTAATTACATTACAATCATCAAAGAATGATTTTATTTCTGAGTTTGTGCGCATAATGCACCTCCTAAATGATGAGGGTGCATTGACCCAGAAGGGTATACACCCTCTGGGTTAAAAAATTAATGTCTCTTATTTTAAATTACGGATAAAACGGGTTCTCGACCCAGTCAATTATCAATTGCCTGTGCTGTATATCAACCCTGGCTACCGCATCGACAAGATCAAAACCATATTTATGGTTATGATGAAACCACACAGAGGCAAAAAACTTTGCCATGTGGACTTCACCAGAACTCAAGACTCCTAATGCATTTTCAAAGTCCTCGGCATTCAACTGTTTTGTTAATGGATTCCATAATTTCGCTATTTGCGGAACACATGAAACCATTGCAAAAAATCGATCATAATTATTCATTGTGAGCGTCACCTCTTGTTTAGTACACATAATGCACCTCCTAAATAAAGAGGGTGTATTGACCCAGAAGGGCATACACCCTCTGGTTAAAAAATAGTTAATGCTAGCTAATACTTAATTGGTCACGCTGAATCATTTCAGTCATAACCAGCTCAAGTTCATCGACGTTTATTTCAATGAAATAACCACCAACACCAAAGCCTTTATCAAGAAGATATATCCACTTTTTCTCAAAACATTTTTTTAAAAATGTTTCTCGCCATTCATTCAGCAACGGTAGAGGGCATACATTTTTAATTATTGGCCAGAGATCGCTCTGCACATCATCATTGCTATAAAGCATCAATGCTCGATGATTAGCCAGATCGGCAGATACCGCAATTTTGTCGTATATCCATAACTGGGTCAGTTCACCCAATATGGTATTTCTTGACGTTTTAGCGATTGTTTTATCCAGGTTTTCGACATTTGGAACAATCACATACTGGTTTATTTCTGTACCAGTGATATGAAAGTCTTTAATGCCATTTTCAGATCGAGGAAGCTGCAACCGTGCAAGAAATTCTTGCATCGCAGTGTCTATTCCCCATACGGATAAAAATAATCGATGATTAGCATCATCGGTTAGATAAGCATCTGTATACACCTCGTGTATTTCAGATAAGGTAAGTATTTCAGGCATGATACCTCCAAATGTAAAGAGAGGTATCCCGCAAGGAGATACTCCCTGCGGAATGAAAAATAAT
>JAFLJY010000257.1 GCA_022712755.1 Gammaproteobacteria bacterium | reverse complement strand
CAACTGAGGCGAGGAACGCAAAAAGCATGACAAGCTTGCGTAGCAACCCGTAGGGCTACAAGTGTGCTGAGGAACGAGGCTTACTTGATAGGCTTGGCGTGATTTTTTGTTGACGAGGTGAAGGTGGCACACCGCTTTTCCAAGAATGTTTTAAGATTAAACTAATTGCTTCAACCAGCGACCAAAGGGAGACTGGACGATGATGGTTCACTATCCCAACGCCTGCACGCCTACTGGAGTGGATGGAATTTATTTAACTGCTCTTGCAAATCTTCTAAATTGATGGCTTGGTAACGTTCGGTACTACTTACCCTTTTATGGCCTGCCATATACTGCACAATGCGTACATCTTTATCCTTGAGCCATTCGGCTATTACACTGCTTCTTAATTGGGTCAGGTTTTTTACTTCGGGGTGTAGTTTACGTAAAGTGGCCATCAGCTTACGCAGGACATTCATAATGTGCTCATTTCCTTTTGAAGAGATAAAGAGTTGTTCGCTAATGCTGCTGTTTAAAAACTGTGGTCTTATTTGCTCGATGTACTCATGCAGTTCCATTATTTGGAAGCCTTCCAATGCCAACACTCTGCTGTTCATATTATTATGCGCACGAACATATAGTTTACCTTCTGCCAGCTTTACATCTTCAAGCCTGATTTTATGCAGATCCTCACTCGTTAATGCCTGATAGACCACCAGTCCTGTGATTACTTTATTGCGGTAATCATTGGGTGTAAGCAATGGATATTTTTTGTACAGTCCTTCCAGTGTTTCTTTATCTAACAAGTTGTGTGGTATGCGTTTGATTGCCCCTTTTATTTTGATACCCATTGCCGGGTTATGGGGGTGGTGCTTATCATCAAAATACTGCCGTACTATTTGTAATGTCCTGTTCTGCATCTCTCTGCTACTGGTTGCTTTAATAGAGGCGATAAAGGAAAGTATATCAACGGTTCTGACTTTATTACTGGTAAGCTGGGCTTGTTCCATCCATTGCAAAAACATGCCCAGGTAATTGCGGTAACGGTTTAGCGATACATACCTTAACCCAAGGGGTTTGGTAAACCGATCGAGCTCTGTGGTAACTGCTGCGCTAAAATGGTATTTACCTGTCATTGATTACGTGCGTATAGATTTGGGTACTCTCTATGCTGCGATGTCCTAAAAAACGAGCAATGTCTGGCAGCTTCATCCCTGATTGCAGCAGGTGGGTGGCTATGCTGTGGCGCAGGGTGTGCAGCCCTACTTGTTTGGTTATATTGGTCTTTTCTTTCAATTGTAAAACCCTTTGATAAATGGATTGTGTATTGATGCGTTTATGATGCCTGCTTAGCAGCAAAGCAGTTGAACGAGTTACACTATTTTCCGATTCAAAACAGGGGCGGCCTAATTGAATATATTCCAACAAATGATTAAACACTCTGCCTGTAACAGGTACATAGCGTTCCCGGTAATTCTTTCCTTTTCGTACATACAGCAATTGTTTTCTAAGCAACAGGTCTTCTACATCCAGTGCAGCTCCTTCACTTCTTCGTAAGCCACAACCATAATAAATACCCAATATGGCTCTGTCTCGTAAGCCCATCGCATCGGGGGTGGTTGCCTGGTACAGGGTGTTGATTTCTGCAGGGGTAAGCACATCTCGTTGGCTGATTGCTTTGTATCGGGGAATGTCTATTATAAAACCTTGTTCACAGCTTTGCTGTAAGTACGTGCTAAACTGGGTTAAGCTGGTGATGTGCATGTTTAGGTAATTGGCACTTAACCCACCTGCTCTGCGCTTGTTTTTCCGGTGAGATAAATAATGCATGTACCTGGTTAATGTGTCGGTTGTAATGTCAGTGATGCGGTTGATTTTTTTGGCTGTCAGCCAGGTTAAAAACTCTTTTATTTTTTGAGGGCTGTTATCAATGGTACTCTGATGGTGTTGCAACAGGGTAAGCCATTCGGTAAAGCCTTGTATGAGTTGGTGGTATTGGGGTTTGGTCATTGGGAGATTGGTTATTGGTTAATTGGTCTACGGCTTGCAGTTCACAGCTTGTCCCGCTCTTGCGGGAGTTAAAAAAATATGCTCTGCCTGCCTTTTTGGAAAAACTGTGACCCACTGGCTTTATCGCTCTTATCCTCAGTGTGTTAACTGGGTCATTTTGCCTACTGACCCACTCTGACCCACTGACCCACTGCCAAGCTGTACACAATTACTTGGTTAAGGTTCTGATTTTCTGCAAGATCGCTTCCAGTTGCCGGTCTATTTTTTCTTTTAGCTCGTTGTATTCTGCTTCATTAATCAGGTAGTATTCATAGCCCCTGTACTTGCTGCCCCCAGTTACTTTTATATGACCATAGGTCAGCAGCTCTCGTAAATACCGCTTTAAATTATTAGGGTTCATCCGCAGGTGTGCCCTGATTTCCCGTTTGTAAAAAACTCCTCCCTCTTTCGCCAAGGCTACAGAGGACACGTCTTTTGTTTGGGTGGTTGGCTGTTTGGTTTTCAGGTATTCTTTCAATGCCTCAAAGAAGCTCCTACAAGCTCCTGATAGTTCATCACTCTTACGGAACAACACATTTTGCATTAACTTAAATCCGTGTTCTACATCTGCTGCCGTGCTTTCTATGTACTTTTCTCGGGTTTCGATATCGGTTTTTACCTCACGTTGATACTGGTGGTAATAGGTAATCGTTTCGATAAAGCTTAGCAGCATGGTTAAGGTACGCCTGGGTTTAAATACTTCTTCAGGTAAATCAATTAGCTCTGCATAAGGATTCACTACCTTAATCGGTTGTAGTAATCGTTGGATGTTCTTACACCGGGTTTTGATTTCGTTTTCGGTGCGGTAGTTTACCTTGCCTGCGGATTCTGCTTTTTGGTAATCGGAGATGCGTTTGTCCTGGGCTTTGCTTGCATCTATGTAAAGCAATATGCAGCGGTTGGCGTTATCCTCATAAATCTTTTCTTTGGTGGTACAGCTGCTTACGCTTACTGGGCCATTTACCTGCAGGGTAATGGTTTTCAGGTTGCCTTTGTTATCCTTCAGGGTTACGGTTTTGCTAATCTTGCGTTTGCTTTGCAGTTCCCGCAAGGGATAAAGTACGTTTTCTGCCCCGTCTAAATCTTCGATTAAAATCAGCTTGTGTTTCAGTTCTTCTTTGCCAAAGTAGTAAAAGGCATTATCGCTAAGCATGGTAATTTCCAGTTTATCTTCTTCGGGTATCAGGTCTCCTATTTTCTCCTGCAGGTAGGTTTTACCACTGCCACTTACGCCCAGGCACATAATGTGCAGGGGTTTTTCTCGTTTACGCCCGGTGTAAGTCAGGTAGGCAATCATGGCATTGTCCTGCTCGCCTACCAGTCCGCTTAGGGCAATGTCTTTTAAAGTGCGTTCCATTAGGTTGGGGGCTTTCAGGTAGTTCAGGCTTGTTTTCTTTTCATCGGAACTAAGGAGCTTCTTTTCTTTCTTTTTAGGTTTCATTGCTTCCAGTTTTGTGTTGCGATAGGTTTCCAGTTCGCCTGTAAGAGATGCCATAACCTGTTGTACTTCCTGCTCGCTTAATTCGTATTGTTCGCTGGTTTGACGCACCAGCTCGGCCACTTGTTTGCTGTTGTATAGATCCAGGCTATGGCGGATGGGTAAGAAGGGGATCCCTGCATCCGCAGGGACAAGTTTTAGGGTTACCCGCAACCTGTCAAGCCCTGTGATGCGGATACCGCCTAAAATGGTGATTGCTAATGTCTCTGTAGTGTAGTGGAGTAGTTCGGGATTCTCTGTAGTTAAGATGTTAGATGTACGATGTACGATTTCAGTTTGCTCATTAGTCTTTGACTCACTTTCCTTTGAAAATAAAATAACTCGTTGCTCGATCAGGTGGGTAAACAGTTCAGCTTCCTTTCCTTGATGGCTTACTGCCAGGCTGTTGATGTCTTCGCCTTTGGGGCAGTTAATAGTGCTTATTTGGGTATTGGGAACAAACTGCTGTAACTTTTCTTTATAGTTAGTAGTCGCCTTGCGACCTGCTGCATCGCCATCAAAAAAGAGGATGATTTCTTGCAAGTTTGGTAATGATTGTATGGATGCCGTATGCTCTTTGGTAAATCCATTGGTGCCATAAAGGGCTAACAGTCCACGGTTTTCAGTCCACAGTCCACAGTTTTGCAGGGTCGCACAGTCGATAATAGATTCGGTGAGGATAAGGGTTTTTGTTTCGGAGGATGGGTACTTGGGGTACAGGCCTTGCCGTTCGCCCGGTAAATAAATATGTTTCTTTTCGATTCCGCCAAAGGTCGGACGGGGAATGCTGCGCCCGTACATACTTACGACCTGTCCTTGCCGGTTTACCAGTGGAAAAACCAAGCTGTTTTTAAAATGATGTTCATACCTGGTTCTTTTTTTCAATAGCCCTATTGCTGCGGCTTGCTGTAAATAGGTAGCATTCCAACTGGCGGATACTTTTTCGCCTATGCTGCCTATATTCAATTGCTTCCAGTCCAGATTTCTTGACTTTGCATAGCTTTGGGCTGCCTCGTTGCGGTAGATGGATTGCAAGCTACTATCGTAAAACTTGGTTAAAATGGCCTGCCTGCCGTTATCAGGCATGGCTATGCGTGATAAAGTTACCCCTTCATTGCTTGATGATTTGCCATTCATTGCCGTTACGCCAAGTAGTGCCTTTGCTTTTACCAAAGCTTCGTGTTTATTCATCTTCTCCATCAAGCCAATAAAATCTATTACATCGCCACTGCCTGCATTGCAATTACTGCTAAAGCAGCAAAAGGTGTTGGTCTTGGGGTATATCTGCAAACTTGGGGTTTTATCTGCATGGAAAGGGCAGTGCAGCATATTGTTGCCGTTGGGTTTTAGGCCATAGTGGGTTAGCACCTGACCGATGGTGAGCTGCTGCTTGATGGTGTGGATTTCCATTGAAAAAAAAGTTTGATTAGTTTCAGGTTCATCTATCGGTAACAAATGTAATCAATAGATAAACTTATAACCTA
>JAFLJY010000314.1 GCA_022712755.1 Gammaproteobacteria bacterium | reverse complement strand
GAAGGTAATACTTGTAAGACATTCCTTACAAATTTTTTACGGGGCTCAAGAAGGGAATTAATGCTCGCTGTGGCTATGGTGATATATAATGATTGAATTACTTCAACGGGTTAATTCAGCGTCAGTCACCGTTAATGACGCAAATAATGGCGAAAAAATCGCCTGTATCTCGCAAGGGTTACTGGTGCTGCTGGCAGTCGAAAAAAAAGATGATGATACGGTGATTGACAGGCTGGCAGAAAAAATTCTGAAATACCGTGTTTTTGTCGATGAAGCAGATAAAATGAATTTAAGCGTACTGGATATTAAGGGTTCAGTATTGATGGTACCCCAGTTTACCCTGGCGGCTGATACGCAAAAAGGGTTAAGGCCGAGTTTTTCAAATGCAGCTGAGCCGGAAAAAGGTTTCACACTGTTTACACAACTTGTTGATATAATGCGGACTAAAGGTGAGCTAATGGCCGATGATTTATCTGCAAACTGGCTGCAAACC
Source organism: Gammaproteobacteria bacterium (assembly GCA_022712755.1). Classification (GTDB taxonomy): domain Bacteria; phylum Pseudomonadota; class Gammaproteobacteria; order SZUA-229; family SZUA-229. The sequence continues at coordinate 9,922 of JAFLJY010000314.1, read as the reverse complement.
GGTCGATTTGGCGCAGATATGGCGGTTGAATTGATTAATGATGGGCCGGTTACTTTTAACTTGACTGTTTAAAGCTCTCATTTAGGGCTTGTGACGAAATAAACTTTACAATATTGCGCAGGATTTTGTCCATAATCAAGGTGCGCAAAAAGGCGCATAGCATGGTTATGTAACTGTTTTCGTAACGCAGAGTGTGGGCAAAAAGATTAGATGAGATTTATCGAATCTTATGCTTTAGTACAAGCAAGATGAAAAGTTTATTGAGGAATAAGTCCTTAGTGATAATAACTGGAGAAATAATGACACAACGTCAGGCAAGTGTTGAACGCAATACACTGGAAACACAAATTCAGGTGAAAATAAACCTGGATGGTACCGGTGAGTGCAAACTTGATACCGGCGTGCCCTTTCTTGAGCACATGCTGGATCAGGTAGCTCGCCACGGTTTAATTGACCTGGATATTCAGGCAAAAGGTGATTTGCACATTGATGCGCACCACACGGTGGAGGATATTGGTATTACGCTGGGGCAGGCCGTTGCCAGGGCGGTGGCTGACAAAAAAGGCATAGTTCGATATGGTCACGCCTATGTGCCGCTAGATGAAGCCTTATCACGTGTCGTCATTGATTTTTCAGGTCGTCCGGGTTTGGAGTATAACGTCAAGTATACACGCGCCAGCATCGGTGATTTTGATGTCGACCTGTTCCATGAGTTTTTTCAGGGGTTTATCAATCATGCTAAGGTGACGCTACACATCGATAATTTAACGGGCGATAATGCGCACCATATTGCCGAAACGGTTTTTAAAGCATTCGGCCGTGCATTACGTATGGCGCTAGCTGCTGATCCACGGATGCAGGGCATAATGCCCAGTACCAAAGGTTCCCTGTAGGCAATAACGAGTTTACGTTTCATGAGTTCAACAGTTGCAGTCGTTGATTACGGCATGGGTAATTTACGTTCCGTTTCCAAAGCGCTGGAACATGTCGTGTCTGCTAATCAGCGTGTGCTGGTCAGTTCTAATCGTGATGAAATTGCTGATGCCGAGCGAATCGTGTTTCCAGGTCAGGGTGCAGCGCGTGACTGCATGGCACAATTAAAGGAGCTGAAACTGGATGAGGTGGTTTTGCAGGCCGCCAGCGAAAAACCGTTTCTCGGTGTCTGCATGGGTATGCAGGTATTAATGGCGCACAGCGAAGAAAATCAGGGTGTCGATTGTATGAACCTGTATGCAGGTGATGTGCGTGCCTTTGCGGATGAAGCTTTGCACGCACAGATGCAGCACCTGAAAATTCCGCACATGGGCTGGAATAATGTTTCTCACCGCCGCGCGCACCCCTTGTGGCAGGGCATTGATGACAATAAGCGATTTTATTTTGTGCACAGTTATTATGTAGACCCTGAAAATGAGGCGATAATAGCAGGCGCAACAGACTATGGTATCGAGTTTGTTTCAGCGATTGCCAATAAAAATGTCTTTGCTGCACAGTTTCATCCTGAAAAAAGTGCATCTGATGGTTTACAATTACTGCGAAACTTTTGCCGTTGGAATGGCGGTATATAATACCTTAATGAAGAGACAGGATATGTTATTAATACCCGCAATAGATTTAAAAGATGGCCATTGTGTGCGTTTACGCCGGGGCGACATGAATGACAGCACCGTATTTTCTGATGACCCCGTGGCAATGGCCGGGCAATGGGTGGCGGCCGGTGCGAGGCGGCTGCATATTGTTGATCTCGATGGCGCATTTGCCGGCAAACCTAAAAATGCCGATGTGATACATGATATTGCCTCTGCCTACCCTGATTTAAAAATCCAGCTTGGTGGTGGTATTCGTGATGAAGATACCATTGCCGGTTATCTGGATGCGGGTGTAAACTATTTAATCATAGGTACTCAGGCAGTGAAGGAGCCACATTTTGTTAGCGAGGTCTGTGCTGAGTTTCCGACACATATTATTGTTGGTCTGGATGCAAAAAATGGCAAGGTTGCTATCAATGGTTGGTCGAAATTATCTAAACATGATGTTATTGACATGGCAAAACGCTTTGAAGATGATGGCGTTGAAGCGATTGTCTATACTGATATTTCGCGTGATGGCATGATGCAGGGTGTAAATATTGAAGCCACGGTAAAAATGGCACAGGCAATTAATATCCCGGTTATCGCTTCCGGCGGCATTACCAATATGGATGATGTTAAGGCGCTAAGTAGCGTGGCCGATGAAGGCATCATGGGCGCAATTACCGGTCGCGCCATTTATGAAGGGACGATTGATTTGGCTGAAGCTCAGGCCTGGCTGGATCAGCAGTAGAATAAATATATAAATCATGGCTTTAGCAAAACGAATTATTCCCTGTCTCGATGTTAAAAACGGTCGAGTAGTAAAAGGTGTACAGTTTGTCGATATTCGTGATGCCGGCAATCCCGTTGATGTGGCTCGGCGTTATGATGAGGAAGGTGCAGACGAAATAACCTTTCTGGATATCACCGCCAGTTCTGATGATCGTGAAACCATCGCGCATGTGGTTGAGGAAGTCGCCAATGAAGTGTTTATCCCGTTGACAGTAGGCGGCGGTATTCGCAGTGTAGATGATGTGCGTCGAATGCTAAACGCCGGTGCTGATAAGGTGGCGATAAATACTGCTGCTGTTTTTAATCCTGAGTTTGTGCGTGAAGCATCGGACAAAGTTGGCTCACAGTGTATCGTAGTGGCAATTGATGCCAAGCAGGTCAGTGCCCAGGGTGAAGCCTTACGTTGGGAAATATTCACCCACGGTGGTCGAAAGCCCACCGGTCTGGATGCCATAGAATGGGCGAAAAAAATGGTTGATTACGGTGCGGGTGAGATTTTGTTGACCAGCATGGACAGAGATGGCACTAAAATTGGTTTTGACTTGCCGTTAACGCGAGCAATTTCCGAAGCAGTTTCGGTGCCGGTCATTGCTTCGGGCGGTGTTGGTAAGCTGGATCACCTGGCTGATGGTGTGACTGAAGGGTTGGCCGATGCGGTACTGGCAGCCAGTATTTTTCATTTTGCAGAATACACTATACAGCAGGCGAAACAGCACATGGCGGCTCGTGGCATCGAGATGCGGTTGTAAAGGTAACTCATAAGTCCGTGTGGTGTATAGTTCTGAGACACGCCGTATACGACCCACATGGAAGTGGGAAGTGCGGAAAATGCAGGAGCAATTTTCAGCCATCCCTGTAGGCTTGACGGTAGCATCCATGCTACCGACAGTCTCGTTACCATACACCGCACGGACTTATTGAGAAGTTACTTGTGAAGGGTAAATAATGAACTGGTTAGATGAAATACGGTTTGATGAAAATGGATTAATTCCGGCTATTGCACAGGATGCCAGCAGTGGTAAGATTTTAATGATGGCATGGATGAGCCGTGAATCACTGCAATTGACTGCGGCAAAGAAAGAAGCGGTGTACTGGTCGCGTTCCAGAGCAAAACTCTGGCACAAAGGTGAAGAATCGGGGTACATGCAGAAAGTGGTTGATATACGTTTTGACTGTGACGAAGATGTGATTTTGCTAAAAGTTGAACAGCAGGGTGGTATTGCCTGTCATACAGGACGGGAGAGCTGTTTTTATCGTCAGTTGCAGGGAGATAAATGGGTTGATGTAGAGCAAGTTATAAAAGATCCAAATGAGATATATTCTGCCAGGAAGATAGAAGATTAAAGCAGAGAATTAAAGTAGAAGAGTATGGCAGATTGCTGTCACGTGGTGAGAAATGGCACAAGGTGAAATACTGGCGCAACTGAGCGAAATATTGGAGCAGCGTAAGGCTGAGGATCCTGATTCATCTTATGTCGCAAGCCTGTATAATAAAGGTCTGGACGCGATTCTTAAAAAGGTGGGTGAAGAAGCCACGGAAACTGTGATGGCAGCCAAAGACGTTGCGCACGGTGGTGATGTCGATAAACTGGTGTATGAAGTGGCTGATCTCTGGTTTCACACCATGGTATTGCTGGCACAACAAAATGCCACTGCCGATGATGTATTAAAAGAACTGGCACGTCGGTTCGGCGTATCCGGTATTGATGAAAAAGCGGCGCGAAAATAAAATTTGACCATAAAATTTGTTGAGTCGCGCTTTAGACGTTAATTAGAGAGTAAAGATTATGGGTATTAGTGTTTGGCAATTATTAATTTTACTGGCGGTTGTTATTTTGATTTTTGGTACAAAAAAATTAAAAAACATCGGCGGTGATTTAGGCGGTGCTATCAAAGGGTTTAAATCTGCTGTTAAAGACGGTGATGCCAGTGATGGTGGTGATACGGCAAAGCAAAATAAGGTAGTACATGACTCAGCTGAGGACGCTACTAGTCATACTGCCAGTGCCGAGTCGGCCAGCTCCAAGTCGACAAGAAAAGAAGATAAAGTTTAATCTGGATTTTGCAGGTAGGAGTGTTTCTACTTGTAGGATTTAGCGATAACTTTATTTTATTGCGGTTAAAGCCCCAGGGTTAAATCTGGGTTTTAATCCGTGCTGTTAGTTCATGCTATTTATTCACGCGGTCATTCATGTTTGACGTTGGTTTCTGGGAAATTCTGTTTATTCTGGTGCTGGCTCTGGTTATTATAGGGCCGGAGCGCTTGCCCGGTGCTGCCAGAAAAGCCGGTTTTTTTGTTGGTAAAGCGCGGCGTTACATCGAGGGCGTACGCAGTGAAGTGGAGTCAGAGCTTAATGTCGGTGAATTTAAGCGTATGTTGCATAATCAGGAAGTACAGATAAATGAATTGCAGCAACAGATAAAGTCGGGTGTTGACGAGGTAAAAGCCGATTTGCCTAATCCTTCTTCAGCTATGGATGTTTTAAACGATACGCCCTCACATTCTTTTTATGACGAATCTGATGATACAGAAAAATCATTAGAAGCAGCATCAGCAAATCCAGCTGTAAGTGCAGATATGCTTTCAAAAGACAAGCCTGCGAAAGACGCTGGCTCCGATAAATAGATAAATGGCAGAGCAACAAACGCAAACGGAAGAAGAGCAGAAAGAGCAGGGTCTGATGGAACATCTGATCGAATTGCGCGATCGTTTGTTGCGTATAGTATTAGCCATTCTTATCGTTTTTGTCGCCTTGATTGCTTTTGCTGGCGATATCTTTTCCATAGTCGCACAGCCTTTATTGGCATTGATGCCAGAAGGCACAACGATGATTGCGACCAGTGTGACTTCCCCCTTTTTAGTACCGTTTAAACTGGTGCTAATGTTATCCGTATTATTAACTATTCCCTATTTATTACATCAGATCTGGGGGTTTATTGCGCCGGGTTTATATCTGCATGAAAAACGTCTGGCAACACCGTTACTTATATCCAGTGTGATTTTATTTTATTGTGGCATTGCTTTTGCCTACTTTATAATCTTCCCTATCCTGTTTGGATTTTTTATTGGCATCTCACCGGAAGGTGTCGCGGTAATGACCGATATAAGTCAATACCTGGACTTTATCATTGCCATCTTCCTGGCTTTTGGCATTGCCTTTGAAATGCCTGTCGCCACTTTTATGTTAATAGCGGCGGGTGTGACAACACCGGATAAACTGGCTAAAAAACGACCATACATCATTATTGGTGCCTTTGTTGTTGGTATGTTTTTGACACCGCCGGATGTTATTTCACAATCGTTGCTGGCAATACCAATCTGGTTATTGTTCGAGTTAGGTTTGATCGCCTCACGACTTTTTCTAAAAACTAAAGAAGAAAACACCGTCATCATGGAAAATGATGAGCTTGCTTTGATTGAAGAAAGTCTTGGCAGCCATCCCGGTGACATTCCACAAGATGACCATGACGAGGAAGGTACTCAGTTGAGCGATGCAGATATGGAAAAGCTGTTCGACGAGGCTGAGCAGGAAGAAAAAAACAATCGTAAAAATAATGACAAAAAAACTTCAAGTGATGAAGCAGATAAAAAATCTTAGGACTCTTCCATATAATCCTTTTATATTATTAACCTAAGCATAATAATTACCGGTCAAGATTTATGGGCACCTCTAAAAACCATCTTTTTGTCCGATTACGGCGTTGGGTGCTTCTCTGCGATCCGGGGCGGCGTAGCCGTAAATTGCCCATGTTTATTATACCAGGCACTGCGGCTCCATCCTTTGGTTTGTAAATCGCACCGCCTTCCTGGCTCCTTGCGAAATACCGTCCATCCATGGACATAACAACACATCCCTGTGCCACTACGCTTAAAAAGCATCCGCCTTGTACTCGAACAAAAATATTAGTTTTTAGAGATACACTTATGTCAGAAGATATTTCCGACCAGAAAGACAGGCATTGGAAGCAACAATATTATGATCAACTTGATCTGCTCGATCAGAAAGAAAAGGACTGGCAGGCGCTAGAATTTGTCCTTAAAAAAACAGTACTTCGATTAAGTATTACTGCTGAAGGTCAACACGCAACGATTGACCGCTATCTACATGATGTTCGTTCTGTGGTCAAGAAACAGGTCGACATCATTCGACTTGAAAACATCCTTAATGATATTTCTGCCTTAGTGCTAAAGATGGGTGATAAACAGGTTACTGCTGATAAAAAAGTAACCAGCATGCTAATACGTTTACTCGAAAAAATTGATTTTCCTGATGCCGCCAGTAAGCAAAAGAACAAGTTAATAAAAAAACTTTCCAGATCGACAGATAAGAATAGCGATGACCTTGCAGACGAAGTTCAAAGCCTGTTGTCTTTTTTTATCAACCGCGCTTCTATTAATCCTGCTTCTATTGATCCTGTTTCCATTAATCGTGTTGCTGGCAGTAGTCATGAGCAGACGAAATACGGTTTTTTAAAAAATCTGTTTAAGTCAGAGGGCGGCGCAGAAGAACAGCGTCGCCATACAACAAATGACAAAAAAGATGATAGTAAGGTTGCTGACAATACAAATTATGCTTCGATAATTAATAGCATCACTCGTGGTGTTAAAACATTACCCTGGCCAGACTCACTTGAAAATGACGTGAATGAGGTGCTGGTAAAATTGTCGGTATGCGATCATCACGATGTTGATAAGCAGCTTGAGCGTATTTTTTTGCTGTTTTTTAAATGGCAGCAACAGGTAATGCCGGAGAAATCTAGTCGAACTGACATCGGTGACGATAGTAAAAGTGTTAGTTTGCAGGCATATGACGTTGAGATTCAATCAGCTACGCAGGCTTTGGCTGATAGTAGTTATAAGCAGCGCTTACAGGAGAGCGAACCTTCTGCGCAGGATGTTCTTGTTCGTTTGCTGGAGCAATTGTTGGTGCCACCCGATTGGTACGAAGCAGTAGAAAATATCAAATTACGCATCAAAACTGATAAACCGGAAACGGGTAAGGCTGCCGCAAGCTGGAAACGATTACTCAATGATATTGCACAGCTGGTCAATAGCCTGCGAAGTGGAATACAGGATGAGAAACAGGGGTTCGAAACCTTCCTTCAGCAGATTACCGGCCGTTTAAAGGAAATGGATAGTTTTCTTTTGCAGGAAAACGCTTTACTCGGCGAGGCCGAGCAGGCGGGTGGTGTCTTCGATGCTGCGGTTAGTGCTCAGGTGCAGGATATTCATGATGATATAAAAATATCAGATAATCTGAATGATCTTAAAAATAAGGTTAAAAATCGCCTTAGCGTAATCTCTGATCACATCAAACAATACCGTATTAATGAAAAGGAGCGTTTTACAAACGCGCAACAAAATGTTGAGAAAATGCAATCACGTTTGCAGCAGCTTGAGCAGGAAGCAGATGATCTCAGGAAGTTGCTCCTGGTAAAAAATAAAGAAGCAATGTTTGATGTTTTGACCAAAATTCCAAATCGACTGGCGTATGAGAAAAAAGCGGTAGAAGAAATTGTACGTTGTAAGCGTTTTGCTACATCTTTGAGCATGGCAGTATGGGATATTGACCTGTTTAAGCAGGTCAATGACACATATGGCCATAAGGTTGGTGACATGGTTTTAAAAGCAGTCGCGCGGCTACTCAATGAGCGTATGCGAGAGACTGACTTTATCGCACGTTATGGTGGCGAAGAATTTGTCATGTTCTTGCCTGGCGCAGATGAGGCTAAGGCGCTTGAGCTGGCAGATGCGTTGCGTGAAAAAATTTCAGTATGTAAGTTTAAGCATTACAGTGAAATGATCAAAATTACCGTATCCTGTGGTATCAGCAGTTTTATTGAAGGCGATAACCATGAATCAATGTTTGAGCGTGCTGACAAGGCGCTTTACGCAGCCAAGCATAATGGCCGAAACAAGTGTTTTGCGGCCTCCTCATTGTAGTTCCATAACATCTAAAATGTATCACTGATTTTTCCATATTCCCTTCAAAGTAACTTCATTTTACAAAAAATAATTTGCATAAATGGGTGGGATGAGCAGGAGTTTTTATTTGTATCCTGAATACTCATGTAAATAAAAAGGGGAGCCGAGTTGGACGCAGAAATTAATAGAAGAATCGATGCTTCTAAGTAACTTCACTGTTTAAGTTGCTTGAAGATGGCGCGCCCGACAGGATTCGAACCTGTGACCTTCGGTGTCGGAGACCGATATTCTATCCAGCTGAACTACGGGCGCAAACTAATAGTGGGGCTTAATTCTAGCATGTATATTCACCGGGGCTGTGAGTTCGAAAAAACATGTATTGCTTGACATGAGAAGTGGTGCATGGATGCACCGTTAACGCATCAGTAGTGGCACATGGATGTGGTGTTTACGAACCAAAGGATGGAAAGGATGGAATTAATAGAATTAACCATCAATTTGTCGGTATTTATTGCAGTTTTAAATTAAATTTGATTTAAGCGATTTTTCGAGCAACGGTTTGTCGGTATTTTTTACATTCTTGTAGCTTGGTAGGCCTGTTTTGGTTGTTAATTAGTCGATTTTGGCGGTATTAGCTAATATTTCGTATGATTGTGTAAAATAATAATGAATTCTGTCGAATTTTATTACACTTTTGCTGTGAATTTTTGTCGGATTTTTAAACATTTTTGTAATTTTCGTATGTTTACAATCGCTTACAAAGTTTGGCATGGATAATGCATCTGTATATATGCTACAGGAATTAATATGATTAATTTGCGATGTGGTTTAGAGAGTTAAATAATTCTTTCGTTACTATAGCGTTTAATTTAAGTGAGTAGTTGGTTTTATTTTCGTTGATGAGAAATTAGTCTACTTATTATATTGGTCAAAAATTTTTTATTTTTTGAGGGAGTTTTTAAAATGGAACAAAATACTAATATTGTTCAGAAGCATGGTGTTCAAAAACATGAAGATACTAAAAAACTATCTTTTGTTGTTTTATTTTTAGGGTTGTTAGTTGCTGCATTGTTTGGTTTGGCTCCCATGCCATGAAATTCAGGCGTAAAGCTGCAGGCATAAAAACCGGGTATGTGATGCGGTGTAATGCTTTTATGGTACAATTTGCTGCATCTGGCAACAGGGTCGTGGCTTCTATGGCATTCATTTATGTGCAGTGTGCTGGAACATTGAATGTTTTGGCTTTTTTGAATTTTAAAGGGGTTTCAAACCGGCCCTTAAAATGGAGTGTACCATCTCGGGCATTAACCGAGAGTACTAAACAATGCTCGACGTTTACAAATCAATTTATAAGCTTGAAGGGTCGCCATTCCGTTTAGGCCCTGACCACCATTTTTCTTTCGGGCATCGTACCTATGATGATGCTAAGTCCTATTTAAAATACGCAATTAGTGAAGGTGAAGGTATCGTTGCCATTACCGGTGCTCCGGGTACGGGCAAAACAACTTTGATTGCGTCATTAATTTCAGAGCTGGATCAGGCTCAGGCTCAGGTAGACGTTGGTGTGGTAACAAACATGCAGCTGGAATCTGCCAGTCTGGTGGATATGGTTGTTGAAGCTTTCTCTTTGCCAATA
>JAFLJY010000174.1 GCA_022712755.1 Gammaproteobacteria bacterium | reverse complement strand
TAATAATATATATATTATTATTCTATTTTGTAAAATGTAAGCCTCTGTCTCCTCCGTGTGCATGTTCTTATTATGCCTCTGCCCGCGTGTCCGCGAGGGGAGTTCTCTTATTTTTTGCAAGATAGTCTTTTTCATGTTTTTTCGTCATCGCCTCATATCGTCGGGGGCAAACTGGTCATGCCAGAATTTTGTCCGCTTGGTCGGGGCCGTGCGATTGAACGGCTTGTCGCTTCGGATGATCTCTTTTGTAATAAGGCTGGCTACCACGTCATAGATGCTTTGGCTGCGATATTGGTTAAATCCTTTTTTACGGAACAATACCGACATGCTAATGCCCGCCTCTTTGGTTTGCGATATGTGCTGCTCTAACAGCTTTGCGATTTGCTCGTGTTCTTCTGCGCCCAATGAATATTTTTGTAAGTTGTGAAATAGGGTTGATAGCGACTGAAACGAGACATTGATTCCCCATTGGTAGTCGCGTTTAGTGACCATAGGAGTAGTGCCACGGCCTAGATCACGGCTCAGGGCTGATATAGTAGCATCCTTGATTATGTGTTGTGGGATGCGATTCATAAGCCCAGCAAAGTCAGGATGCGCCATTTTAAAACTTCTGTGCCATGCTGCCACTTTTACTGCTAGAGCAGCAGTGCCATCATCACGGCTGACACGTACCAGCTCCAGATTTGGTTTTTCCGGTTGATTGAGGCCGGTGTTATCGCCGGAGTGTTTTTTTATCATTTTGATGATAGCGGCATCCACCGCCATGTCGTTCGCTGTTTCACATGAACCGACAAATTCCGACCCCAAGAAACTGGCTTCGTCGGGGTATAGGGACGGTATATCGACCACCGCCGCCTCAAAAAACTGGTAGCGGGCTAGTAAACCATCAGTGGCGTTTTCGGCACTCAAGCTTGGGAAAATCTTTGATGCAACACCAATACCCAGGAAATTCAGATGAGGGTAATGAATCATATCTGGGAGATTACTCTCCCGCTTGCTAGATTCCGCCAATGCACGTCGTCGGAATTGACTTGTGGATTTGCTAAAAGACTCAAGCAAAATACGATATATCGCTCGCATGTTTAATGGGGCATCATTGGCACTCATCATCTTGAAAAGGTGCGATACTTCATCGGCAATGGCCAATGAAACAGGAAACTCTAATATCATATCTTGAAGCCCCTGCACACTCCCAAAATGACCATCTTTCACGTAAAGGCAATCACTATCAGCGTCCACAGTCTCAATGAATTGGCGGGCATTGTCTTTGCCGCTGCCAGATTCCCCAAGATGAAACATTAAGGTATTCAGTCCAGTTCTTCTATGGCCTATGTAACGCCGCGAATACAACGTGCCTGCATAGGCTTTAGCGCCCATGAGTGCTAGGCCGGGTGCGGATGCAAGAGATTGCCGCTCACAGGCCAGAAAGAGGTCCTTGATTAATCCATCAACTGCAAACAAATCATCGTGAAAAGCAATCCCGTCTGGACTTTTTGCTGTCACGAACTCATCAGCGCCAAAATCATAAATATCTGGAAGGCCACCCCCTTCCAGAATGGTCAATCGCTTTGGTGTATCAATGTCAGCATCCTGGATCCTGACCGCCGCTGCCTCATCAATGCTGCGAGGGGCGTTGCCGGAGGAACACCCTCTATGCTCACGCGCCAATGCCGATGGATCGCCACCATGCTGTTTACACATCCGAAAAATGGTGGCAATCGTGGCAACGCCGCCAGTATTTTTATCGAAGGTGGCCCATTTGGCTTTCATTTCCGATTGATCGTAATTTGCTGATTTCTGTGACCAGCTATCCCAATACGAAAACCCGGACTCTCCCAATTCATTCTTCAATGCCTGCCCGACCTTTATCCAGTCGGCGTAATCATCTGCCGGGATACTGTTCAATGCCCCTTCTATTTCTTCAGACGTTGGGCCGGATTGTAAGTTTGTGGCGGTGCTTATCGTGTCGGGGTGGCTAGAACCTGACTGTTCTGCTTGTAGGTGACTTTCATCAGAGGAAAAAGCTACCATTAATTGGTCTGTCGTGTAGGCGGGGCCAATCTCTCCAACAAGCCTTGCTATAAATGAAGTGCTGGGATTTTTATTATGCTTGTAACCCGGCACCCGCAAAACACGGGCAATATCTTTGGCGTTGTTATCAGCGCCGTATTTTGCAACCATGGTGGCCATTATCTGCTTCTGCTGGTCTGGTGTCATGATTTCACCCGGTAACGACAACCAGTATCGCTGAAACTTGCCGGGGGAAGTCATGACTTCCATGGTGGGGCGTAGTGGATAATCTCCTTTAAAACCTTGGTCGTCATCCTGCCATACGCACCTTATTCTGGTGATATTTTTAGTTTTACGGCCCGTACCGTCGGTCTGGTTCACTGCCACAAATATGCCTGCTCCATGCTGGTTGGAGGTCGCAAGTTGTGAGTGTGCCACTTCAAGGGATGAGTGAACCGTTCTGATGAGTTCGCGATTGCCGCGCTTTTTTTTCTTTCCATCAGGTTGGGGTATTTCAACATCATCAAAAGTCTGAAATGTAAAGAAACTTGCTGCTGAGTCTAACGTTTTTAGATACTTGACAGCATCGGTGGGAGGTTTGTCATTGTTAGCACTTAGATTTAGAGGTACTCCTTTTGAAAAATTGCTGCCATCGGGGGGGCTGGGAGGTATCGCCGTGGGATCAAAAACTTCGTTCATTTTGCACTTCCTTTTTATATTAATTCTAAAAAGGCGGCGGGCTTGCCACTAGCGGCAATACCCCCTATTTTGGAGGTGTTCATACCCAGTCGCCAATTAGAAATTTTGGCAAAAAGAAACCCCCATCAGGCTACTGACCTGTGGGGGTTTTTCTTTTTACCGGCTTTGATGTTTTGCTTATTTCGTCGTGGTCTCGTCGTGGTTGCTCCACGTTCCACCGGCACCTGTTTTCAGATTGCCAAAGACACCCTTCGAGTGGTCCGGGGCGAATGAGTACCAGCCAAGGCTGTCACTCTCCTTGCCCCCCAAATGGAAAAAATGAACTTTGCCGTCATCTTTCATTCTCACCGGTGGCGTGATGCCAGCCGCTTCCATGGCATCTTCAAAATGCATTCGATTTAAATGGTGGTCGAGCTCTTCGTCCATCCGTTTCCAATATTCTTCTTCCTGCTTGGTGTCACACTCCATATCGATTTCAACCTCAAGCGGGTCAAAAACAAAGTCTGATTCGTCCATTTTCAATACTCCTTACTGAATTTCTCGTTTGGTTTTATGCGGTAGCCATACGGCTACGTTTTCAAAATTTAGACAAAAAGAAACCCGCTTGCGCGGGCATGTCTCTTTTTTTCTGATTTGCAACAATATCGTTTAGGCGGCTTCGATTTCTGCGTTTGCGGAAGCTCTTTTCTCTTCAGTGGCTCTTTTTCGCTCATCAAGCCATACATCCACATCCTCGATAAACCAGCCAACACGGCCACGAGTCACGCTGAATGGCGGTAAAAATTTTCCTGCCTTGACCAGACGGCCAACTGTACTGCTGGATGTTCCGATTCTTTCGGCCACTTCTTTTTGACTGAGTACTCTTTTTAGATGTTCATTCATTTTCTAGTTCTCCTGTATTGGGGATTTCGCGCATAAAAAAACGCCCAAACCGCCGTAGCGGTGGACGTTTCTCAAAATTTGCGCATAAAAAAACACCAGCTCTTTTAAGGACTGGTGTATGTAAACGACAATTTATGTCATTTACTACAAAACATGTAGCAAAAGCGTCCCGACCGTGCAAACAAAAACATACAAATCCATGCGTTACGTGGATAAGTCAACCGTTGGTGTCATGTCTGACCAGCTTCACGGGCCTTTGTCAGGTCGGTATCACTGGCTTTACGAACATCACAGGTCGCCAGCGACAAGATAGCTATCGTCTCGCCTGTCAAGGATACAAATTCAGCCATGTAATTCTTTTGGCCATCATAATAGTAGGCAAATATGACGGATCCCAGATCACCATTTTTCAGGTTTTCCTTGGGTATGTCGCGTATCAGTATGATTTTATCACGCGCCGCCCGCGCAATTTCATTGTATCTCTTGATCTCAGCATCGCTGGCTTTGTGAATTTCGTCGTGGGTCAGATCAATCACGGGGTCGGCAGCATGTGCCATCTCTGTAAACTCAACCATATAGGCTACACCGGCCTCATGAACATGGACAACCGTTCCAGTAGTTCCGACTTTCAGATTCTTTTCCGGTTTATCGACACCTACAGCAATAATATCAAGTTCTTCGATCAGGTCTAAATTGTTCATGATAAGATCCTCAACAGGCGGTTCATTTCGTCTTCCAGGGGAGCATTGTGGATAGCAACCATTTGCGTGCATCAAGCTTTAATCGGTCGCCAGATGCTTCAATGAACATTGCTCGCTTTTTGACGCTCTATCTGCTTCACGCAAATTGACCGGACAACATCACGTTCTTCTTGTGTCATCGCCTCAATCTCTTCTTGAGAAACACCGAGTATATTTACCGGGGTGGCTGTCTCTATAGGACCACCATCCTTGCCGGTGATTTCGCTTTGTATGACCTGCGGGGCATTGAGGCCATTCAGCTCGGCTATCTGTTTCAGGGCATCGAGGGCCTGCTTGAGAAACTGAGCTCCGTATCGACCGTCTCTGGCTTTATTGCTGGCCACCAGATACATCATCTCAAGGCGTTGATTGTGTAAAATTCGAAGCTCCTCGATTGACTGAGCAGGTATCCGCTTGATGGCCCTTTGAAAAGCCCGGTGGGCATTGACGTGGGAGTCATTCAGACGTTTGCCAATTTCATCAAATGTAAGCCCTGAACGACGCAGGGCGATGACATTCGAGTCGAATTCTGCCAGTTCTTCCTTGGTCCGCCGCTTCGCCATTTTACACTCCTTTGATTACACATAATTGTACACATAAGCCCTTTTTCCAATACGGCCTTATAAGTAAATCCTATCCGTTCGCAGGTGTGCTTGAAACCGCTATTTTAAAAGGGTTTATCTTTTTTTATTGTTTGTGTTCCAAGAGGTTTCATCCGGTAGCAAGGGTTGCCAGATTTGTCATTTTTTCTGTCTATAAAGCTGTAGACGGAGCGCGATTGTTGGCTTTTGGTTGGGGTTTTTGTTTATTGATATGCCATACAGGGCGTTTTCGATATTGGATTGAGCGAGCAGGAGGCAGATCGCGCAGACAAACATCGAGAATGAACGCCAGGCAAAAAGGAGCGCCATGCTTTATTAGTGATTGCCAAAGGGTGACAATGAAAAAGAGCATCAAGGCGGTGCTCTCAACAACTCCCGAAACAGATCATTGGCAGCATTGAGATGTTTTTCTTTTGGCTCCGCCAGGGGGCTGGTGAGCATTTCCTCGCAGGTGGTAAATTCGTGCTCTATCAGGTTGTCGAGCGCGGAGTTTCGTGGACCAGAGCCAAGCTCGCGGGTGGTGGCTTTTTTGATCAACAGACCATCGATAAAATCCGAAACTTCCACCGACATTGTCAGTTTGCTTCGAAGCTCTGGTAGTGACATGGGTAATGGCGTGTCTGGAAATTCGCGAAGCCACATCAGGGACAGAACCGGCCTGATGGCATAAAAATACTTTTTGAGTTTTACCTGATCACGCCCTTCAATAAAGCGTCGGTATTGCCCTTTGGCCAGATGCAGGTAGTGATATTGCGAGGGGCGTTGATGGGTGATTTGTTCAGCCAGGCTTGAGAGACTGATCATGGCATTTTGATCAGCCCGGTAGACGATGGGGGAGTGCAGCCATTCGAGCAGCACTGGATTGGGCTTTATCAATAGTTGAAGCGCTTTTTTTAGATCCCAGCCATTGATATCGAGATCACCCTCTATCGGCAGCTCTATAACATCACGCGGGCTGTCGATGGAAACATACCACTCCATCTTGTGGGCATAGATAAAGCGCACATCATAGTCGCTGTCAGGGGATGGGAAGCCCCAGGCCCGGCTTCCTGATTCCACGGCAAACAAAATGCGGACATTGTGCTCTTGCTCTATTTCGTCGAGACGAGCAAGGATGTCTTTTAGCACCGTTTCATCGATCTGGTAGTTTTCCATTCTGGTTCCAGTCTCCTGCAAATATTACAAGTCTCATTACAGGAGAGGGTAGAGCCGAGGCAATAGACAGAGTCTGCGATCTCTCGGGATTGGACATCTACTGACTATTGTCTTCGACCAATCAGATATTCCAGTAGCGCACCGGATTTTGAATATGGCGCATATCTGGCTCAACTATGCGCTTGCCGATTTTATCGACATACCAGTCTTGAATTTCGCCCGATGCTTCTTCGCCCTTAAAGCCGACGCGGGCTCGGTTCGCTTCAGTGAAAACGAAGCTAGGGAAGTTTTCTCGCGTTACGGGGAGCCACTCTTTTGCTACAAATGCACCCTTTATGACCCCGCGCACGACAGCTAATACAAAGTCGGCCTGCTCGGCCTTGGGTTTTGAGATCCTCCATGCAAAGCGCACCTGATCATAGAGGGTTGATCTGGATGTATCTTCCACAGATTGATTGACATTGATCAGGATCAGTTTGTGATTGTCGGGATGGAGTTCTAATTCAGGCAGTTCAAACCGCGCGATTATCTCGACGCTGTGCATTGGGCCGCGATTAGCGCTGCCGTGCCCTCTGGTGAGGTTGGTGAGTCCGGGGAAGACATCAATCAAAGCAGCCTCCACTTCAAAAATAGCTGCATCACTGATCCCGTGGCGATGGATTACATGCTGAACCTCAAGCCCGGCATTGTGAATTTGCCGAATATGGTCGTATTTGGCACTGTCTTTGTCTTCAGTCTCCTCAAAATTTAGTGTATTTCCGACATGGTGGAACAGGCGGTTGTCCTTGCCCTTGCCAACATAAAATGTCTCGCCACTACGTGGATCAATCAGCCGATAAACATAATTGCCTATCAGGTTACAGACAGCTTTAGAGAATATAGTGCAACCTCCTTATTAAATATGGTTTGCTCGAAAATCATGCCCCAAGGTTTGTCTCAATACAGCCATCAGCCTGACCATGGCCAGAGTATCCATCTCGCAATATTTTGACAGATCGTGCCAAAGGTGCTCGAGATCAGCGTCAGAAATATTTCCCTTGGCGAATTGTTGATAGAGCATCGAGGCCTCAGCGCCATTGGTAATGCCGAGCTGTTCATAGCTGATATCGGTGAAGGCGGGTAGTACCGCTTTAATGGAGGCTGAACTTTTTTGGGCCGGGTGATAGAGCCAGCGTTTTTTGAACGGCACCAGCAGGTCGATCATGCGTTCGTTTATCGCCAGAAGATCATCGGCAAATTCTGGAAATGCCTTGGCCAGCTCTTTGTTGCGGCCTTTTTCAAAAGAAGCATTGTAAACAATCACGGAACCATGATTTCCGCACAGATCTATCAGGGCTTTGCTCATGACCCTGCGGGGATCGCTGGCATCCTTGTGAATAAACTCATGATGTTGCAACTCAAAACCGGGGTGCTCCTCGATATGCAGCGAAAACTGGAAGGGCACCTGTTCATAGGGGCTTGTGCCCTCGAACAAAGGGATGGCTGGTGACAGGGTTTCATAGTCAAGATAATAGAGCGGATAGTGCAGCTGGGCGACAAAAGCCTCGATAGCATCCCTGTCCCGGTGGGTTCTGTTTTGCAGATAGCAGGCAATATCAATTTGTTTCACCCCGCCAGGAAGGACGTTGTCAGGGATGTCCGCGAGGTCGTAACTATTGATTTCACGGGCAATTTCAACAGACTTTTTGGCGTTGTATATGTTAAAAATAGAGTAGGCAGGCACATCACGCCAGCAGTGGTCCATAAATTCGCATTCAAAAGGTTTTTTGCAGTGCGTGCCGATTTGCACAACAGGTTCAGCCTGCTGCCCGACAAGCTCGCTGAGTTTTACCGCCGCAACTTCAAGCTCTTCCTGTCTGGCCAGAACCTCGACTGTTATCTCTTGCAGGCGAAACAGTTTTGGTGGTTCGAGTTCGCCGGATCGAACATATCCGTTGTCAATCACCATCATGAAGCATTTGCGGATTTTATATCCCGCGTTGACAAAGACATGGTATTGGAAACTCATATCATCAAGATGGTATGGTTT
>JAFLJY010000255.1 GCA_022712755.1 Gammaproteobacteria bacterium | reverse complement strand
CACGCGGGAGTGTGGGAACGAGAAAAACGAGAAAACCCAACCTACAGTTGAGATTAGTTAACGAGACAAGTCTATGAAATTCTGGTCTATGAGATTCTGCCAATGAGCGCACTTAGTATTATATACGTCATACTTTTTTATGTGGCAATGATTATATTAGTGGTCGGTATCACTAACAAGTTATTGCAATATAAACGTGTCCCTGCACCGTTGAAAATTGCCGTTACTCCTGCGCCATTAACAAGAACAGGCGTTGTGTATCGCTTTTTTACTGAAGTTGTTCTGTTTAACAGCCTTTTTCGTGCCACAAAATGGACATGGATATTCGGTTTCATCTTCCACGTTTCATTACTTCTCGCATTTTTCCGTCACTTACGATATGTGATTTCACCTGATTCCTTAATGTGGCCTCTAGTAAACAACCTGGTTGTTCAAAGTTTTGGTCATTATGCTGGTTTTGCTATGGTATTCGGTCTACTCGGATTATTAGGCCGCCGCATCTTTGTTGACCGGGTTCGTTATATTTCATCACCGTCTGATTATTTAATGCTGATATTAATTATGGGCATTGCGATTTCCGGCTTAATGATGGTTTATGTTGCGCGCACCGATATCGTTCAACTTAAAGCCTTTATTATGGGGCTTTTCCTGTTTGACTGGCAGAATCTGCCCGGTGATATCATATTATTAGCACATCTCACCATGGTGTTGTTTTTAGCAATGATTGTTCCCATAAGCAAATTGTTACACGCACCAGGTTTATTTATGTCTCCGACACGTTATCAGATTGATAACCCTCGTGAAAAAAGGCATCTATCACCATGGGGCGCTGAAATTGAAGCCAAAGACGGCCGTAACGCTTAACATTGCCCGCATGAGTTGAATGCATAAACTGCATACATATCAGACTGAAACATAGTTAGTTAACTGGAAATACAAGAATGGCTGATTACGAAATACCAGAAACGCACGAATTCCCCATCATTCCATCCATCATGGAAGGCACGATGGCGCACAGCTCACCGTTTGTTGCCAATAAAGAATTCCAGTCTGACATGGGTTTCCCAAGTCCTGAGGAACCCGGCCAGTTAATTGAAGGCTGGAAAGAAAAGTTTCTGGAATTAATGGAAGACAAGCTTAGTAAATACCGCTCTTTACAGGTATTTATGGATATCTGTGTTAAATGCGGTGCCTGTACCGACAAATGCCATTATTTTATCGGTACAGCTGACCCTAAAAATATGCCGGTTGCCCGCCAGGATTTATTGCGTAAGGTTTACCGTCGTTACTTCACTTTTGCTGGTAAATACTTCCCTAAACTGGTTGGTGCTGTCGACTTAACCGAAGAAGTTGTTAGAGAGATGTACAGCTACTTTCACCAGTGTTCTGAGTGTCGTCGCTGCGCTGTATTCTGCCCTTTCGGTATTGATACTGCGGAAGTCACCATGGCCGCTCGTGACATGCTCGCTATGATCGGCATGGGACAGAAATACTCTAACCAGATTATTCCTAAAATTCACAAAATTGGTAACAACTTAGGGCTGCCTGAACCTGCACTGCTGGATACTCTGGAAGGCCTGGAAGAAGAAGTTGAAGAAGATATTAATATAAAAGTTCGATTCCCACTGAATGAGAAAGGCGCGGAGATCCTACTGGTTACTCCTTCTGCTGATTTCTTTGCTGAACCCCATATTGACGGCCTAATTGGTTACGCAAAAGTATTCCACGCCGCTGGTGTTACCTGGACATTAAGTTCAAAAGCATCGGAGGCTGCCAACTTTGGTTTATTCATTGGTAACTATGAACAAATGCGTCAAATATCACTGCGTATTCGTGATGCAGCAAAAGAACTCGGTGTTAAACGACTTATATTTGGCGAGTGTGGTCATGCATGGCGTGTTGCTTACAATCACCTGAATACTCTGGCTGGCCCATGGGACTTCCTTGATCAGAATTACCCTATTCCACAGCACATTCTTGAATTTACCAAAGACTGTCTGGATCGCAACATATTGAACATTGACAAGTCTGAAAACGATCACATGACACTGACCTTCCATGATTCATGCAATATCGCGCGTGCTTCACGTATTGGTAATACACCTGGTAGCCAGTTCACCACACCACGTGAAGTAATTAAAGCCGTATGCAATAACTACTACGACATGAATGCAGACACTATCCATGACGCGACCTTCTGCTGTGGCGGAGGCGGCGGTCTATTAACAGACGACCTCATGGAATTACGCATTAAAGGCGCACAACCGCGCATGGAATCATTGAAAAACGTAATCAGCGATCATGGCGTAACGCACATGGCTGCCATCTGTGCTATCTGTAAATCCCAGTTTACAAAAGTCCTGCCCTATTACGGCATGACCATGGATCAGATTGTGAGTATTCACCAGTTAGTGAGCAATGCCATTATTCTGGAAGGACAAGGTGAAGAAGACGCTGAAAGCGATGATGAAGCTGACGAAGCCACCTCAATAAACATAAGCGTACATTAGTTTGTACCGATATGTCCATGAATGGACGGTCCATTTTAGCAATACGGGAAAATGCATCGTTACATGGATGTAACTTATTAGGGCAATGCATATGTCCATGGATGGACGGTAGTAGGGTAATGCAGGAGCAATTACCGAGGAGCGATTGCCGAGAAACAATTTTCTTGTAAGAAACGAAACTTAATAACACACACTTTGACATAGACCTGGAATAACCGGGTACAAGCGACAGGAGAACTGGCATGGCCACTTCCAAAGAAGATATGCAAAACACGAAGTTAACCTTCAGAAAATTTGAAGATGGCGATTTCGTCAATAAAAACTTCGGTAAACAAATTTTCAAAGAAGACACCTCACACAAATGTCCAACCTATATACATCGCACCCCACCCTGCCAGGGTAGTTGTCCTTCTGGGGAAGATATCCGCGGTTACTTAGCCATCATACGTGGTATTGAATTGCCTCCAGAAGGTGTTTCCATGCAGGAATATGCTTTTCGTCGTTCGACCGATGCTAACCCTTTTCCATCAATGATGGGACGTGTATGCCCTGCTCCTTGTGAGACCGGCTGTAATCGCAACAGCATTGAAGACTTTGTTGGTATTAACTCGGTTGAGCAATACATCGGTGACACTGCCTTCAAAGAAGGTTTTAAATTTGATAACAGCGCTGAGATGACAGACAAAAAAGTTGCCATCATCGGTGGTGGCCCTGCTGGCATGGCCGCGGCTTACCAGCTACGTCGTAAAGGCATCGCTTCTACCATCTTTGATGACCACTCAGAGCTTGGTGGCATGATGCGTTATGGTATCCCTGGTTATCGTACACCTCGTGACTTCCTGAACAACGAATGTCAACGCATTTTAGACATGGGCCACATCGAAACCCGTATGAACACACGCGTGGGTCGTGATGTTAGCGTTGAAGAAATCGAAAAAGAATACGATGCTGTCTTATGGGCTTTAGGCTGCTGGACAGGTCGTGGTGTGCCATTAGAAGGCTGGGACGAAACCCCTAACTGTGTCTCTGCTGTTAAATTCCTTGAGCAATTTAATAAAGGCGAAATGAAATACACCGGAAAGAAAATCCTGTGTATTGGTGGTGGTGATACCTCTATCGACGTAGTATCAGTTTCACGTCGAATTGGTACCCTGGCTGACTACAACGAGAACCCTGAAGCGGTAGTTAACGGTGAAACCTCACACGCTGACCACGACTCATCTAGCAACGTTCCCTGTGAACTGGTAACACTAACAGCACTGTTCAAAAAAGAAGAAATGACTGCAGCACCGCATGAAGTTGAAGATGCCACTATCGAAGGCGTTAACATCATGAACGAAGTCATGCCTGTTGAAATCATTCGTGATGAGAATGGTCGTGCTACCGGCATGAAATTTGTTGACTCAACCTGGGAAAACAATGCACCTGTTGCCGTTGAAGGTGGCAAAGAATATACCGTTGAAGCTGACATCATCGTTGCGGCGATTGGCCAGGGCGGTAATTTGCAAGACCTTGAAGATCTTAACAATGGTCGTAATTTAATGGACGCAGACAACATGTTCCGCGTACCTGGAAAAGAAAATCACTATGTATGTGGTGATATTGTTCGCCCTCACCTGTTAACCACCGCGATTGGTCAGGCTTATATCGTTTCTGAAACCATTGAAAATGACTTTAATGATATCAAACTGAAAAAACGTCCAAAAGTTGATGTTCATCACTTTAACCTTAACGACAAAATGGTTGAGTCTGGATTAGGCGTTGATGCTTATGATGCCAACGATTTTCTTGATGATGCGTCACGTGGTACTGAAACGGCCAGTTACGCTATTCATAACTACGATGACCGTTCAAAACAGGAAATTGTTTCCGCTGATGAATTATTCCTTGGCCACTTCGACTATGAGGAACGTAACTTACGTGACACAGACGTACCCTCTTCTGATGAAGTTTTAGGTCACTTTGCAGAACGTCAAATCAGCCTTGAACAAGAAAATGCCGTTAGCGAAGCAAATCGCTGCATGAGTTGTGGCATGTGTTTCGAGTGTGATAACTGCGTTATTTACTGCCCACAGGATGCCGTTTTTCGTGTTAAGAAAGACAGCAAAACATTAGGCCGTTATGTTGATACTGATTACGCTAAATGTATCGGTTGTCACATTTGTGCTGATGTTTGCCCTACTGGCTACATCGACATGGCTCTGGGCGAAGGCTAGTTTTATAAATGATTAATGGTTAATGATTAATGGTTAATGGAAAGCAACAACAAACAACTAATAGTTAAGTTATGGTGTTTGTTTTTCATTAATAATTAATCATTAACAATTGCTTTTTTGCGGATTACTGATGATAAAACTTTTACGTTTACTTTTTGTATTTACCGGCTTCATACTGGTGTCTACATCGGCTCTGCTGGGAACAGCAGTGGCAGACACGCCCTTCCCTACTGTTCATTTACCAGCAGATGAAAGCTTAAAATGCATTCAGCCTGCAGATGAAATGCGTAGAAATCACATGAACTACATCATGCACCAGCGTGACATTACCGTGCACGATGGCATCCGCACTGAGCCTGACAGCCTGTCGGGGTGTATAGATTGCCATGTTGAGCCACGTGTTGAGTCAAGCGGCAAAGAAGGTGAGATTGCAAGTTTTAAAAGTAATGAACATTTCTGCACCTCATGCCATCAATATGCAGCAGTTCAGATTGACTGCTTCCAGTGTCATGCTGATCGTCCACAAAAATATATTAAACGCAGCTATCATACCTCCTCTTTAAAAAATCAGTTGCAACAAGCTATGACTGCCACTGCTGAGGTTGAACAGTAATGAAAGATTCTAATTATTCAAAAGTAAACAACTCAAGACGTGCTTTTTTATCAAAGACGGCTATTGCCAGTAGCAGTGCCGTCACAATCGCCATTGCGCCGGGCGTTTTATTATCTGAAGTCCATGCGCAAACAGCGCATGCATCCCAGGGCGCATCTATCTCCACAAAAGCGGACGATGAAGCGGTAAGCAGCAAAAATCGCTGGGGCATGTTAATTGATACGGCTAAATGTGCCAGTGGTTGCACCGGTTGTGTGGATGCCTGTAACGAAGAGCACGGCCTTGTCGGCAACAATCGTCCAGAAACAGATACCCAGTACATCCGAAAAGTACATTTAAAAAATAAAACAACGGGTCACGAACTGTCATTACCCCTAATGTGCCAACACTGTGAAACCGCGCCCTGTGTAGACGTATGCCCGACAGGTGCATCATTTACTCGTAAAGACGGTATTGTACTGGTCGATAAACACATCTGTATCGGTTGTCGCTATTGTATGATGGCATGTCCATATAAGGCACGTTCTTTAGTACATGAAAAGGTTACAAATCAAACATTATCTTCACCTCGCGGAAAAGGTACCGTTGAATCCTGCACTATGTGTGTTACCCGTGTCGATAAAGGTGGTATTCCTGCCTGTGTTGAAGCATGTACTGCTGAAAATCATAACGCTATGATTTTTGGTGACTTAAACGATCCAGACAGTGCTATTTCTATTGAACTGAAAAATCGTGGTGGTAAACAACTTCGCCCTGATCTGGCACTAAATACTGGTGTTCGTTATCAGGGTTTGTAATAAAAGACTTTAAAACAAAAAAACTTATTTGCGGATAGATTCTTTTAGTTTCTATTATAGTTACACAATCTTACGAGAAAACAATGAGTAAAATAGAATACACCTCGGTAGAAGGCAAAAGTCTGGCTTATTTCGCTTTACTTGGCGGTTTAGCTTTTATCATGTTGCTTGCTATCGCAGCAGTGTTCTATGTAGGACAGCATGGTCACTATGTAACCGGCATGAGCAACCAGATTGTCTGGGGGCTACCGCATGTATTTGCTATTTTCCTGATTGTTGCTGCATCAGGCGCATTAAACGTTGCCTCTATTGGCACGGTCTTCAGTAAAAAAATATACGAACCAATGGGTCGTTTGTCTGCACTGCTGGCGATCGCACTATTAGCCGGTGGTCTGGTTGTTTTATTGCTCGATTTAGGTCGTAATGATCGTCTAATCATCGCCATGACCTATTACAACTTTAAATCCATATTCGCCTGGAACATTATTTTATATATGGGTTTCTTTGCCTTTGTCGGGGCTTATCTATGGACAATGATGGATCACACAGTATACAAATATAAGAAAGCTGTCGGTTTTTCTGCTTTCGTCTGGCGTTTAATACTGACCACCGGTACCGGTTCTATCTTTGGTTTCCTGGTCGCACGTTCAGCTTATGATGCAGCATTATTGGCACCCATGTTTATCATCATGTCCTTCTCTTTTGGTCTGGCCATTTTTATTCTGGTTTTAATGTCATCTTACAAATGGACTAATATGGAATTAGGCGATGTTGTGGTTAATCGTCTACGCAACCTGTTAGGTGTGTTTGTCGCAGGTGTACTTTATTTCACTGCGGTTTACCACCTGACCAACCTGTATGCCACACAGCACCATGAAGTTGAAAAATTCCTGTTACTTGAAGGCGGCATATATACCAATATCTTCTGGATTGGTGAAATTTTGATTGGTGGCATCATTAGATCGGAAGAGCGTCGT
>JAFLJY010000173.1 GCA_022712755.1 Gammaproteobacteria bacterium | reverse complement strand
TTCCAATCAGCTATCAACACGATTCTATTATGTTATACACTACTTAAGGGCATCTCTAAAAATAGCTTGCGACCTCTGCGCGATCTGAAACTTAGCATTTACCAGTCGTAGTTAATCATAGCATGGAGGCTTTATTTTCAAGCGTTGCAAAACGCAAGATTTTGTTTCAGGCCGCGCCCTACGGGCGCTTTACCCCTTGCCCAGACTCGGCGTTATGTTTTTTTACCGTACAATAAGTATGCTTTCAAAAACATGCCTTGATTCTGAACAAGAGGTAAAGCCAGAGGACACAACCTATTTTTAGAGATGCCCTTAATCAAAAGCAAAACTGGCGAGGGTAAACACATGTTAAACAAACAAAAACCTTACAGCATACACAGCATGGAACTGGGGCCAATGGAGAACTTCGTTTACCTGATTCATGACCATGCTACCGACACCGCTGCGATTGTTGACCCTGCATGGGAGATTGAGCAGATGCTTGATTTTGCGGATGCAAAAGGCATTCAAATTACTGATATTCTGCTTACCCATAGCCATCATGACCACATCAATGGTTTACAGCAGACACTGGATCATAGCGATGCCAGGGTGCATTTATTAAAACCGGAAGCAAAATTCTGGGGCGCGGCACCAGGCAAACCTGTATTACACCATGGTGGTGAACAGATCAACATTGGTAACAGTCAAATCAACATTCTGCACACACCCGGCCACACTCCTGGCTCGGCCTGTTACCATATCGGTAGCGACCTGATTGCTGGTGATACTTTATTTGTCTTTGGCTGTGGACGCTGCGACCTTACCGGTGGCGATCCTTCAGTAATGTTTCAGACTTTAAAGAAAATAAAAACCGAACTGCCACAAACCACAATGCTTCACCCCGGTCATAATTACGCACCACAATCACCGACATCAACAATGCACGATCAATGCCAGGGCAATCCTTTTCTACATTTTGATGATTCGGCTGATTTTGTGAAATACAGGATGTTTATTCACGATAAAATTCGAGATACGCCATATAAAGCAGTTTCTAAGGAAGAAGCGTGTAATTCAGTCAAATAAAAAGTTTCCTGATTAGCCATAAAATCCAGCTACTAACTTTTTTAACCACGACTAAAATGTCAGGAGCATATTAACTCGTGGTTAATGTTTTGTAGGGCGTAAGGTGAATAAAACGCCAGCGCAGCCACCAATAACCCTATGTGCAATAAACTGTAATCCAGCTGGCTTTTGTGGCTAATCAGGGAAAGTTTTTTATAGCTAAGCGTTCTATTGTGTTTGAGTTATACACAAGGCACAAGATGTAGTTGTTAAAACATTAAACAACCGGTTAGACATGGGGTCATCAAAACCAACTTAACAAATGCCGCACAAGATATTGATTTTATTTAAATATAATGCTCTCAAACCTATTCGTGGTTTATAAAAAAACTCTTATTCAAATTATTGCCATCAAAACCATAAAATTTAATCCACAAAGTTATCCACAGGATAAGCTGGATAATCTGTGCGTAACTTATACGGTTAAAAACTTTTAAAACATCCGAGTGAAAGGCTACGTTATTTAAGTGTCTTTTAACTCCAGCCCCTTATTATGCGTCTCGTTAATGCGCTTTAGCAGGTATCTAAATGGCACCATTGCTTCATGGTATTTTTTCATTGAAGCCATATAAGGCAAATCACCAGTGGCAAACTCATAGCTGCCAGCCTTCATTGATTCATACACACCTTTCAGGGTTGCCTCAATTTCATCAACCAGTTCACGACCTTCTGCCATAAATTCCTCGTCAAATTCAATTGCCTGGCGCAAATCAAAGGTTTCATCAATGGCCTGCTTTATCATCTCGACATATTCATCCGTTGAAGCTGCACGTACAATTTTATTATTACTTAACATAAATACCTCTATTTCTCATGTTCCATTACAATCGGTTTTTCACGATATGCCAATAATTGCTCTTCAGCAAGCAACTGATTTTCTGCAAACATCACTTTTATGAGCGACGCATCATCCTTATCCAGCTCAGCACGTTTGCTTTTGGCGAAGTTTTTGGCTTCGCGAAAAGACTCAAAGTCATCAATTAATTCCAGGTTTTTCACCAGCTCCATTCCTTCTGGAGAGGTCATTTTAAATACATAATATGGCATAAGGCGATCTCTGAATAATAAATCCTGTCTCAATCTACTACTAAATTTGTTAAACTTGAAAAACAGGTCATGCACTTATGACTTGAATTCAGGCACCCTATTATACCGAATCGCTCAAGCACACGAAAACACCACATTATGAGTACAGAATTTCATTCCAAAGAACATCAAATCCTTGCCACTTTACGCAAGGTGTTATCAGAGGTTGTGCGTGACACCACACCACCACCTGGTCGTCCGCATCCATTAAAACCGCAAACCATTGAAAATGTGAAACATTGCTTCCTACTCATTACCTCACGTGAAAAGGAAATTATTGAGGCGACAGGCGGTAGCATGAGCAAACGCCCGCGTTATGCAGATGAACCTAAAAAAACCTCTCAGGTTGTGCCATTTATAAAACCAAAAGATAAGGACAAATAATTTATTTAAGTCACAGAACTATGGCACAAAGATAGATAATAATTCTTTTCGTCTACACTAATTAGTAACCATAACGCACAGGTTCAGGTAATGAGCGAAGAGTTGTTTGATGTCGTCTTTTTCGGCATATTACAGGCAGGAAAAGACAAAGAAACGGTGATGCATAATATGGCAACGCTGTTTAAAACTGATGCCCGAAAACTTATCCCCTATTTCTCCGGTGACCGCAAACTCATAAAAAGAAAAATCAATGCCGCTTCTGCTGAAAAATACAAAGAAGCATTAGAGAATATTGGCCTGGTTATCAAAATTGAAGCCTGCAAAACAACACTGGATGATGGCGCAAGGGAACAGTCACAAGCTCATACAAATGAAACCGCTACCGATACCAACGGCATGTCACTGGCTCCGGTTGGTGCCGATGTGATTGAAAACCCGGTTGAAACGCCTGCACAAAAAATTGATGATATTAGCGATATATCCATAGCAGAAGTCGGTGCGGATGTTATTAAGAACCCGACCCAGGTTGCTGATCAGAAAATTGAGGACATTAGCAACATAACCATGGCAGAAATTGGCAGCGACGTACTCGAACATCCGCAGCAGGTTATTGCACAGAAAATTGGGGATATTTCTGCTATTACTCTGGCGAAAGCCGGAGCCGATATAATCGAAAATCCCAAAGCAAAAGAAAAAACAAAAATACCTGATACCAGCGAACTGTCACTGGATGAAGAAAAAAGCAAACATTAGTCCGCGAAAAACGCAAAAGACGCAAAAAAAAACAATAAGAAAATATTTTATTTTTCTGTTTTTTTAGATGGGGAAGTATATAGCGCTGAAAAAATGGCTTTCTTCTAGTCAATTAACCTATTATTGTTTTTGCTTTTTTCCATCCTTAGGTTCGTAAACAGTGCATCCCTGCACTACTGCTCGCGTCTTTTGCGTTTTTCGCGGACAATGGCTTTTAATCTTTAATGTCCGCTATTGTCCGAAAGCACTCACTCACGCTAAAACAAACCCAAACTACTGAGGAATCTTCTCTCTCAGTGCGTCACGATCAAACCACCACTGGTCGGGCGGTACAATTGCGCCCAGTACCAGTGATAAACGTGGCAGAAAAACATCGGGATCCAATAACTCCAGGCGTTCCATCCATGCACTCAAACCTTCCTGATCAACGACATCAGAATGCCCTTTTGCTACATTAGCCAGCATTTGTTTAGTTAAAAATGTCAGGCTTTTATGTTTGTCTTTAGCGGCACGCACATCGGCAATATAATGCGCCGTAACTGCAGCAATGGCTGCACCATCGGCTTTTGCCGGTGTTTCATCCACCACATAACTCAACATGTTTACCGTTAACGTAGGCTCAACCGGATAGCTTACCGACAGCCAGACACCATGCGCCAGCGCAACCAGAGATGCTGGTTGTGCGCTTTGGTATAGCACATCACAGCTTTCAACCGCATCCTGCCACAACTCCAGCTCAACAAACGTATCCAGTGCGCTACGTGCTTTTTCCCAGGACTCATCAGCGCGCCCCATGCCGATCAACGCTTCTGCAACATCAAGCTGCAAACGCGCGCGATCCTCAGGCGCAGCACTGGCTTCAAGCGCATTATATGCTGCCTGTTTTTTATCCAGGTATTTCTGGATATCTTCTTTTGACTGATCGGGTGTCGAGCTGTTTATTAACAGATCATCTAGTTGTTTATTACCTGACATATAAAAACCATGTAAACCTTAAAAGTGTGCTTTTTACAGCATTTTAGCACCAATGGAAACAGACAAAACGCAGGGGATTATTCGAAAATTACCCTGCCTTGTGGGATATAGCGTGTAAAAATGAACGCAACTGCTCTTCATCAATGGGAAATGGCAAGGAGGCCGCCACCTCAAAATTCTGCAAAAATCGTTGATATTGTGGCTCAAATTCTTTTTCATAAAAAACAATCATACTGGTATCCGTCACGCCCTGCGAACTTGACAGTAGCGTTTCCAGACTGCTGGTGCGATCACGAAAATCTGACTGAAAATTGAATTCAGCAACCATTATTGCTGGTTTATGCTGGCGAATTAATTTCACCGCCTTACGCACGCTGTTAGTTGTCACTACATCAAATCCTGCATTATGATAAAGGTCGGAAAAATTAGGGTAACCACCCATTAACCCGGCAACAATATATATCGTATTCAGGACTCCAGGAAGATGTCAGATCAAGGCGCGACTTGCAGCCAATGGTTATTCCATTGGTAAGAGTTGCAACGCGGAGTTGGCAACTTCCTGGAGCCCCTAACTTATTGATATATTAAAAGACGGGCTCATGCCTGCCTGCCCACGGACTGCGTTATCAGCACTTGCTGTAGAGTGACTACAGCGGCGCGCTGATGCCTTGCCGTAAACAGGCAGGCATGAGCTGAATACGATATATATTATTGCCGGGTTAATATCTCAACGATTGACAGCAAAACAGGTCTATTGCGTATATTCATTTTGTAAAAGTCCGGTAAACTGTGCAACATTGATTGTATGCGTAGCAGGTAAGTTAACATGTCAGCAGGGAAATTAATTGAACCCAAAATCATTACCGACCTCAATCAAAGGGTTGTTTGTTTACTGCCTATTGGCTTTTATTTTGATGACTCCCGCTGGGAGATGATCTGGGATCAATATGATAAAAAAGGAGACACCTTGACCATGTCCGATTTAAAAACGCTGTTTCCTGACGAAGAAACAGTACAAAATCCGGCGGATAATACGGGTAAAACATTCAACCATAAAAAGTAACTTGCCAGCGTATTCACTGTAATAGTTCAGGTTTACGATGAGCCTGTAGGTTGGGGTGAGGTACGAACTCCAACGGGTTTATTCATGGTGATTTGTTGGGGTTCGTACCTCACCCCAACCTACGGACTGATAATTACGGCTCAGTACGTGAATTTCCCGCCTGTTCGTGTAATTTTTTCTGCATCCACTCCCGTGCCACACGTTGGACTTCCTGCTGCTCTATTAGTAGCCTTTCTTCTTCAAGACGCATTTCCATCAACAATCTTTCTTCCGTCAACCCTTCGGCATTGTGTTTTACCTGCTCAGCTATTGCCGTTATGGCATCGACTCTGACTGATTCCTTATTCGTTGCGCTATCAATCATTTTATTATTATTTGTTTGGGTACTTAACGACCACACAAGCGTAACAATGACGAAAACAATTATTCCTGCTAACGCCATCGGCCCAAAAAACTGCCCGCCTGTTATCGCTTTCCTGCTCCGTCGTCTTCGACTGCTCCTTACAGGTTTAAAAACTTCCTCTTTTTTTTTACTTTGTGCGGTCATTTGTTTTTCAACCACAACCGTCTCTACAGATGACCGCCTCACATCAGGCTCGACAACAAGGGGCGTTTCTGGCTGTATTACCTCAGGTTCATCAACAGGAATCGTGACGACCTGCTTTACTTCAGGCTCTTCAACAGAGATTGCGTCTGATTGTTTTACTACAGATTCGGCAACTGCAGGTTCAACCGCTACAGTTAAGTCTGATTGCTTTTTCTGTTCAATTTCTTGTGACTTTTCATCTAGTGCAAGTATTGTGCTGGGAGCTAAACCTTCAGTTTTCGGTTTAATCCAGGGAAAATCTTTTTCCAGCGCCAGGGCGGCGGCTTTGTTACTTTTTTTAGCCGCGTTACGATTAACGATGGGCACGACACTGTCTTTCATCCTCTCCACTACCATCTCATCGACAAGATCGACATCAATCGTGTCCTGCTGATCAGCAAAACCATAAACCAGCACAGTCTCACATAACAGGTTAATTAATCGCGGCGTACCACCACTGTAACAATGGATACGCTCACAGGCGGCAGGCGTGAAAATATTTCGCTCTGCACCAGCTGTTACCAGTCGGTGCTGTATGTAACCACAGGTCTCGACTGCGCTAAGTGTTTCAAGATGGTAATCGACGGCAATGCGCTGAGCAAACTGCATTAGCTCAGGTTTGCGTAGTATTTCTTTTAATGCTGGCTGACCAGAAAGAATGACCTGCAACAACTGATCTTTTTCCGTATTAATATTGGACAGCATACGGAGTTCTTCCAGCGCTCCCTCCTTCATATTTTGCGCTTCATCAACAATTAACAGCACGGTGCGTTTATTGGCATATTCTTCAATCAAAAAATCCATGAAGATCTGATGCATTTCAACCTGATTCAAATTTTGCTGATGCAAACCAAAAGCCGATAATATCCAGTCAAGCAAACCACCAAATGTCTGATGGGTATTGGTAATTAAACCCACGGTAATGTCAACGGGAACCCGCTCTAACAGAGCACGTAAAATAGTAGTTTTACCCGCACCTGGTTCACCACTGATAACACAAAACCCGACATGATTTACCAACCCGTACTCAAGCAGGGTCATCGCCATCTGATGTTTTTTACTTAAAAAAAGAAAACTCGGGTCAGGCAACATTGAAAACGGCTTTTCCTTGAAACCGTAAAACGCTTCATACATAATATTTTTAACCAGTTAAATTTTCATAATCAAACAATTACTAACCACAACAATAAAATTTATATTCTACAAGGCGAAAATTTCATCATATTGTCACACAGTGTTAGTTATTATAGACACACAACCTGTTGGCAAACGATATTCAACACAATTGTGTCTACAAATATTTGCACCAGGATTGTATAACATCGCAATATTACACCACTACATTAAAAAAACATGGCTAATACAAAAGAAGATCAACTTGAAGAACTCATTTTGCAGGAAAGCATTGTCAGTGCTGCCGGTCTGAATTCTGAACAGGTATTAATTGGCATTAAAGGCGACCCGTCCTTACGTGAAAGCGCAGCGTTAAGAAAACGGTATGACAGCAAGGTTGACAGCCTGTTTGATGAGCTCGAGCCCAATTTAGAAGACATTATGCTAAATCGTGGCATCTATCGAGTTTTTGTTGGTTTCAATAGCGGTGAGATTCGCACCGATTCGGTATTTGATCCACTGCGTCAGGAGATACATGACGCAGAAAAAATTGCTGATAAAGAATATATCCAGCGTCATTTTCCACAAATTAACTATGAAGATAAAATTGCCTTAATGCGTGAGTTATATGCCGCCCTGCGCGCCAGTGAGCATTATCAAAAAATACCTGGCTACTGGCAAAATATTTTAAATCGCCGCTCACAAAAATGGCGGCCTCTGGAGCCAGAAAATATTTCAAAAATATTAACCACGGTAAGAAAACTGCGGGACATTGAGGGCTATTATTTGCGTAATATAACGATATGCATTGTACAAGGGATTGTTAGAATGCAGTTTAACTGCGATGGCACACAAATTATTGATGCCCACAACTTTAAAGATTTTCTGGAGGAAAATATTTAGAAGCAGTGAATAGTGAACGGCACATCCGTGTGCCACTGCTCACTATTGTTATTCACTGCTTTTCAATGGTATTTTTCAGTAGTAATATGCCCCGGTTCGCGACGACGGTGTTTTCTTAAGCCACGTTTTTCCAGGCACTCTGATGCACCGGCGATCATCGCTGCGTTGCCGCACATCATAATATGTGAGTCATTTTCATTGATGTTGATGCCGGTTCTTTTTTCAAATGTACCATCTTCAAGACTCGCTGTAATTCGCTGATGTATCACGCCTTCTATTTTCTCACGTGTGACAAAAGGCACAAAAGAAAACCGTTCGGCATATTGCTTTTTTATTGCCGCTATTTGATCCTGATAACAGAGTTCAGAACCGTCCCTGACGGAATATGCCAACACGGTTTTTTCAAATCGCTGCCAGACTTTTTCTGTTTTTAAAATTGAAAGAAAAGGCCCCACACCCGTTCCCGTTGCCAGCAACCACAGGTGTTTGCACTCTGGAACTTCATCAACGATTAAAAAACCATTGGCTCTATTGGTAATAAAAATTTTGTCACCCACTTCAAGCGCCGCTAATTTTGGTGTTAACGGCCCTTCATCGACAATATTAAAATAAATCTCCAAATAGTCATCACCCGGTTTATTCACTAACGAATAAGGCCGGGCAACACGCTCACCCGCTATATCCAGTGCCACACGAACAAATTGACCCGCTTCAAATTTATTAAATTCGGATTGAATGCGTAATGAAAATAAACGCGCATTCCACTGCCTCTTTCCAACTACTTTACTGCTTAGCCAGTCAGCCATATTGCCACCCTTTATACTGTAAAACCGGTTATCATAAACCGATGATAAAACTTCACCCTCAACTAAAAAAAGACTGCATACCGCTGGGCGAGTTCACCTTATGTTCACTTTTACTACTAAATGATGCTAACTACCCCTGGTTTATTCTGTTACCTAACCGAGAATGCATTACTGAAATACACCAGTTATCTGAAGCCGACCAGCAACAGTTAATGGCTGAGTCCATGTTTTTTTGCCAATGCATGCAACAGGTTTTTCAGCCGGATAAACTAAACATAGCGGCTTTGGGCAATGTTGTTCCTCAGTTACATATTCATCATATCGCGAGATTCGCCACCGATGCCTGCTGGCCAGCACCGGTATGGGGCTCAGTCACTTCGATCCCTTATCATAACAAACAGATAGAAACCATTAAAAATCAACTATTTAAATGGTTCGACAATAACAAAAAGCAGGCCTTTTACAGCGTAGACACAGTGACTGATTAATTACCCGGGAAGATTCTGTTATACTCCGGAAAATAATTTAACTATGCTGCCAAAATCACCAAAAATCAGTCTGAATAACCATCAACTGACGCTGATTATTTACCTTAATATTTCAATATGACTCTTTTTAAATATCACGCAGACCGAACACCCGTTTTACTAATTACGTTGTTATTTGCTCTCGATGTTCTCGCCTACATGCTGATAAATAACATCTGGTTATTGATAACCTATTGGCTAATAATGATTGTACCTAAAGGTATTATCTGCGCATGGAATCATCATCACCAGCATTTACCCACGTTTAAAATCCACAGCCTCAATTATTTACTGGAGCAGATGTATGCCCTGCAAACAGGCGCAACATCAAAACTGTGGGTGCTGCACCATGTTTTAGGGCACCACCACCACTATCTCGATCAAACAAAAGATGAAAGTCGCTGGAAAGACAAACATGGGAAGATCATGGGCAGATTTAAATACTCGATGGATGTCATGCTAACTGCTTATTATCGTGCTTATCAGGTTGGCAAAAGGCATCCTCGACCTTTAAAAATATTTGTCATCGCAAGCATAGTAACACTTTTAGTTTTGGCAGTGCTAACCTGGCTGCAACCTGTACAGGCTTTGTTTGTTTTTATTATACCGATGATCAGCAGTCTATTTTTCACCGCATGGGTAACTTATGCACACCATGCGGGTCTGGATGTAAATAATGATTTTGAAGCGTCATATAACATCATGACTCCTATTTATAATACGCTAACAGGCAATCTTGGTTACCAC
>JAFLJY010000172.1 GCA_022712755.1 Gammaproteobacteria bacterium | reverse complement strand
CTCTTCCGATCTAAAAACGCACCTTCATTAAAGATAAGTAAGGTTAATAATGGCAGAGCAGTGAAACCTTCTGCATCCGTTTCGCTGCCAATGGTAACAACCAGTAAAAGGAATACACCTAATGCGAGGGCGAGATAGGGGAAGTTGATGGGTTTTATTTGCATTTTTTTATCCGTCTTGTTAATAAGTGCATTCTTTCATATATTGAGTAAATGAACCAATCTTTGACTATTTCGTCTATAAATACTTATGTATGCCTGATTAGTCACGAAGCTCAGTATGTAGGTTGGGGTGAGGCACGTACCCCAACATTAGTAGCAGTCGTACCGTTTTGTTGGGGTTCGTGCCTCACCCCAACCTACGAACTGTTTCTATTAATAATTACGCAAACATAGCTGGTCTTCGTGGCTAATCATGTAGGTATAAGCACTAATAAAAAAAGGGTGAGCAATGTCTAATAAGAAAAAAAACCAGGACCAGGCTGCCCTTGATTACCACCAGTTTCCCACCCCCGGGAAATTGCAGATTAGTGCCACCAAACCATTAGCCACACAAAACGATTTGTCACTGGCGTATTCCCCTGGCGTTGCCTGTGCCTGTACCGAAATACATGCCGACCCGGCTAAAGCGGCTGATTATACTATACGATCGAATCTTGTCGGTGTTGTTACCAATGGTAGTGCTGTTCTTGGTCTGGGTAATATCGGGCCGTTAGCAGCGAAACCTGTGATGGAAGGCAAGGCAGTTTTGTTTAAACGTTTTTCAAACATTGATGTATTCGATATTGAAATTGATCAGCCGGATATTGATAAATTTGTTGATACCGTTGCCGCCCTGGAACCGACATTTGGCGGTATCAACCTTGAAGACATAAAAGCACCGGAATGTTTTGAGATTGAACGACGTTTGCGCGAGCGCATGAATATTCCTGTTTTTCATGATGATCAGCATGGCACCGCAATTATTGTCACTGCTGCCATTCTGAGTGCTTTAAAAGTGGTCGGTAAACACATTGAAGATATTCGTCTGGTGACTTCGGGTGCGGGTGCGGCAGCGCTGGCGTGTTTGAATCAGTTAGTCAGTGCGGGTTTGCCGCGAGAAAATATTATTGTCACAGACAGGGAAGGGGTGGTTTATAAAGGTCGTAAAGCACATATGGATCAATGGAAAGAAGTTTATGCAGCGGATACAAATAACAGATCATTAAGCGAAGCCTTATATAACGCTGATGTTTTTTTGGGTTTATCTGCACCGGATGTTATAAAACCGGAAATGTTAGCTGACATGGCAAAAAAACCGTTGATATTAGCGTTAGCCAATCCGATACCGGAAATATTGCCTGAGCTGGTTAAGCAGGTCAGACCCGATGCTTTAATTTGTACTGGACGTTCTGATTACCCTAACCAGGTAAATAACGTTTTGTGTTTTCCTTTTATCTTTCGTGGTGCGCTTGATGTGGGTGCAACCACGATTAACGAGGAAATGAAACTGGCCTGCGTCAATGCGCTATCTGATCTTGTGCAGAAAGAAGTGTCGGATGATGTGTTGCAGGCATATGGCGGCAAACCGGATAAGTTCGGTGCCGACTATTTAATTCCCAAACCGTTTGATCCCAGGCTAGTTGTCGAGTTATCCATGGCAGTTGCCATGGCGGCGATGGCAACCGGTGTGGCGACCAGACCGATAAAAGACTTTTATGCCTACCGTAATAAGTTACAGCATTTTGTTAACCGTTCCGGTTTCTTTATGCGACCGATTATGGAGCGAGCCACAGGCAGTAATAAACAACTGGTTTACGCCGAAGGTGAAGAGTTACGTGTTTTACAGGCTGCGCAACAGGTGGTTGATGAAAACATAGCCCGTCCGGTTTTAATTGGTAATCATGAGATTATTACTGAAAATATCAACACTCTGGGTCTGCGTATAAAAGAAGGTGTGGATGTTGATATTGTTGATCCACAACATAATCCGAATTTTTCAACATATGCAGATTATTACCATGTTTTAATGGGGCGAAAAGGGGTGACTCCGGGTGGTGCAAAACATATTGTGCGCAATCGAAATACCATATTGGCTGCTTTAATGGTAAAACAGGGTGATGCCGATGCCATGATCGCCGGTGTCGCGGGTGGTTTTACCCGTAGCCTGGGTCATATTATTAATGTTGTCGGTAAAGCAAAAGGCATTAAACAGGCTTCAACCATTGTTGCCCATATATTGCCAACGCAAACCTTGTTTATTTGTGATGCCCATGTCACTAAAAACCCTACTGTTGAAGAACTAGTAGAAACCACCATGCTTGCTGCTGCAGAGATTCGCTCTTTTGGTATAGAGCCGAAGATTGCTTTTGTCTCGCATTCAAACTTTGGTGCTTCTGATGATGAATCTGCAGTAAAAATGCGAGCCGCGCTGACTATTTTGCACAAGATCGACCCCGAACTGGAAGTCGATGGTGAAATGCATGCCGATGCAGCCTTATCTGTGACCTTGCGTAACCGTTTGTATCCACATTCCAAATTAAAAGGCGTGGCTAACTTGCTGGTCATGCCTAATGCGGATGCGGCCAATATTTCGATGACAATTTTAAAAATGCTGGGCGGTGGGGTAACGATTGGGCCAATATTAATGGGCATGTCGAAATCAGCGCACATTGTCGCACAGGCGATTACCGTGCGTAATCTGGTGAATATGAGCGCGGTTGCGGTTGAGCATGCAATGCGATAAAAGCTGGAGTTATAAGTTGTAAGTTTTAAGTTATAAGTCACTTACAACTTAAAACTTAAAACTTAAAACTTAAAACTTGTTTCTATAAATAATATAAACTTCTTTTCTCTCTTATTATCTGTAAATAACAATGGCAGTCCAGTGGTATCCCGGGCACATGAACAAAGCCCGCCGCATTATCAAAGAATCCATGTCAGATGTTGATCTGGTGATCGAAGTGATGGATGCGCGAATTCCTTTTAGTAGCGAAAATCCGATGGTTGCTGAGTTGCGTCAGCATCGCCCGTGCATAAAAATTCTAAATAAAAGTGATCTGGCTGACCCGGCTATTACCAGAACATGGTTACAGTACTTTGAAAAAGAGCAGGGTGTTAAAGCACAGGCGTTGTCGGTGCTGGAAAAATCCAGAACAAAAAAACTGCCTGCTTTATGCCGTAAAATGTTGCCTGAGCGTGGTACTGCGGTTAAACCTATTCGTATTATGATTATGGGCATTCCCAATGTCGGCAAGTCAACATTAATCAATACCCTGGCCGGCAAAACGCTGGCAAAAGTGGGAGATGAACCCGCTGTCACCAAAGTGGTTTCGTCAGCACAGCAACGGATTATTCTTGAAGGCGGTATTGCCCTGTCGGATACGCCGGGTATTTTGTGGCCGAAAATTGAAAATGCAAACAGTAGCTATCGCCTTGCGATTACCGGTGCGATAAAAAATACCGCTATCGATTATGAGGATATTGCACTGTTCGCTGCGGATTATTTAATAATCGCTTACCCTTCAGTAGTGCTTAAACGTTATAAATTAAAACAAATTCCGAAAACGGGCACTCAGTTGCTAGAAGACATAGGACGAAAGCGTGGCTGTTTACGTGCTGGCGGTATTATTGATTTGCAACGTGCTTCAGAAATTCTTATCCACGAAATTCGTAGTGGTGCATTAGGGCAACTTAGTTTTGAAACACCGGAGATGATAGCTGAAGAGACAGCCTGTAGGTTGGGGTGAGGTACGACCATGTGCCACTACTGTTGGGGTTCATAAAAAACATTCACCCCAACCTACGAGCTGGTTTGTAAATGGCACATCCATGTGCGACTGCTCGTATGCCATACTGTTGTTCTTTTTTTAAACGCTTTGGTTTCTGTTTTAACTTCTGTTGTTCTACATTTTTATAGTCATCTATCTGGTTCACATGTGAGATTATATTGGATGTGTTGATACCGCCAGCCAATATGCCTGATACAAATACCAGGCTTAAAAACAGGAGTCTGATAACTTGTTTACACATACATCTCTGCCGCCTATAGTAATTTATTACATTTATAGTAAGACAAGCAATAGTCAAGCCAATAAATCATATATTTATAAATATCAAATATTTATGTTATTTATTTAATGTAATTTCTCTCAATGTTGCTGCTAAAAGTGTAAAGAAAACTGTGTGATTGTCGGTTTATTTAATACTTATGTTAGTATCGTTATTATCACTATCATAAATCGACATGATTTGAGCGAGTTCATCAATAATTTGTTTACTTTCAGAGTCATTAAACTCCGCCAGTACTGTAATGCTTTTTCCCTTTTTGGCATTTTCTAATATTTGATTAACCTCTATACAACCCTGTGCGCATAGTGCTTCAATTTTATGGGCTACTTTTTTTGAGTACTTAGGTGGCATAGGGTTGATGAGTATAATGATCAGAAAGGTTTGTGTGACTGGCTTAAATATTGATGTGAGCGCATTTCAATCAGTCTGCTGCTAGCCCGGCGAAAGGCGAATTCTAACATATCACCCTGATACAGCTTTTCGGGTACTTCATCCGCACTGGCGATGAGTTTTACATTTCTGTCGTACAACTCATCGATAAGGTAGATAAATCGCCGTGCCCTGTCATCACTGTACTCATCCAGAACGGGAATATTACTGACGATAACGGTATTAAATTGCTGTGCCAGTTCGATGTAATCCTGGGCGGCACGCGGTGTGGTGCAGATAACCTCAAAATCAAACCAGGCAACCTCTTCACTGGCGCTGATGGTCTGTATTTCACGATCAAGTACGAAAAGCTTTTTATTTTCTATCACAGGCGTTATCGCCAGTTCATGTATCCGTAATGATATTTTCTGGTCTGTATTCTCATCGATCGGTGAATAATAAATATCACTCTGCTCCAGCAGAGAGGTACGATGATCGATGCCGCCGTCGAGATGAAAGAC
>JAFLJY010000171.1 GCA_022712755.1 Gammaproteobacteria bacterium | reverse complement strand
CCCACAGGCTCAGGAAAAACCACCACACTGTATTCCACCTTAAAACTGTTAGCCAAACCGGATGTCAATGTTTGTACGATTGAAGACCCTATAGAGTTGGTCGAGCCGGCATTTAATCAAATGCAGGTGCAAAAAAATATCGATCTGGATTTTTCCAGCGGCGTACGCACCTTGTTACGACAGGATCCTGATATCATCATGATTGGTGAGATTCGTGACCAGGAAACCGCCGATATCGCGATACAGGCAGCGTTAACCGGGCATCTGGTGTTATCAACATTACATACTAATGATGCGCCATCCGCAGTCACTCGATTGCTGGATATCGGTGTGCCACCGTACTTAATTCAATCGTCTGTACTTGGTATTATGGCGCAGCGGCTGGTAAGAACCTTATGTCCGCATTGTAAGCAGCCAACTGAAATTAGCGACCGGGTCTGGCAGGAGCTAGTGTATCCCTGGAAAGCAAAAAAACCCAGCCAGGTGTACAAGCCGGTGGGTTGTCTGGAGTGCCGTGATACCGGTTATCAGGGTCGTAAAGGCATATACGAAATGTTTAAATTTTCAAAACAAACACGCCAGATGATTACCTTGGATTGTGATATTCATGATATGCGTCGCCAGGCAATCAAAGATGGTTTGCAGCCTTTACGCTTAAGCGGTGCAAACAAAGTTGCCAAAGGTGAAACTACGGTAGAAGAAGTTTTACGCGTTGCTCCGCCGCCATTGGAAACATAAGTAATTACTAATGGTTAATGGTTAATGAAAACCAAACTTTAACCGTTAGTTATTTGTTTTGGCTTTTTATTAACCATTAACCATTAATCATTAACCATTATTTTAAGGTTATAATACCCGCCCAGTTACCCGCCCACTTTTGTAAAACAGAGGTTTTTCCATGAGTTATTACTTTTCTAAAATAATTGATGATAATTTTGATGACGCAATAAAGCGTGTCACTGCCCACCTGGCAGATGCTGGTTTTGGCGTATTAACCACTATTGATGTAAAAGCGACATTGAAAAAGAAAATTGATGCTGACTTTCAGCCTTACACAATTTTAGGTGCCTGTAACCCGGGTTTTGCCCATAAAGCGCTACTGGCAGAGGATAAAATCGGTACCATGTTACCCTGCAATGTTATCGTACAGGAATTACCCAACGGTAAAGTTGAAGTGGCGGCCGTTGATCCCATGGCTTCAATGATGGCCATTCAAAACGAA
The DNA here is from genome assembly GCA_022712755.1 of Gammaproteobacteria bacterium. Lineage (GTDB taxonomy): Bacteria > Pseudomonadota > Gammaproteobacteria > SZUA-229 > SZUA-229. Next base: position 7,572 of record JAFLJY010000171.1, on the reverse strand, counting down.
GCACTCGGTGGCATTGCATCTGAAGTGCGCAATATGTTGAAAAATGTTATAGAAGGTCTGTAAGTTATGTCGGATACAAATATGTCACAACCAAAAATTATAGTATATAGCGGTCGTTTTTGCGGTTATTGCACCGCAGCAGAACGTTTATTGCAAAGCAAAAAAGCCGAATACGAGCTAATTAAAGTTGATGAAGACCCAGCCAAGTTTGATCATATGATGCAAATCACCGGTCGCCGCACCATTCCGCAGATTTTTATCGATGATTTTCATGTTGGTGGTTTTGATGATTTAACGGCGTTAAATCAAAGTGGCAAATTGGATAAACTGCTAAATCCCTAAGCGTTTGCCTGATAACAGTGACAGGGATGGAACACAGCTATTGGGCAACTCCTGGCATAACTATCGCCGTATTTCCTAAACATCTAAATAATCATCGTCATGCAATACCTACCAATCTTTATACAAATTAAACAACGCCCCTGTCTGGTTGTCGGCGGTGGTTCTATTGCTGCACGCAAAGTAGCACTACTGCGAAAAGCACAGGCTAATGTCACCGTGGTTTCCCCGCAATTATGTGATGAACTACAAAATCTGAGTGAAGAACAATTAATACAGCACGAAAATCGTGAGTTTCAAGACTCCGATTTAGACACATGTGTTGCCGTTATCGCAGCAACCAACCAGCGGCCGGTTAATAAACGTGTCTCTGAGCTAGCGCATCAATTGCGTTTGCCGGTAAATGTGGTGGATAACCCCGATTTGTGCAGTTTTATCATGCCGTCCATTATTGATCGCTCACCTGTAGTTATTGCTATCTCCACCGGTGGTTCATCACCAGTATTGGCAAGATTAATTCGCACTAAACTGGAAGGTATTATTCCTGCGGCTTATGGTCGGTTGGCGACATTAGTTGACGGTTTTCGCGACAAAGTGAAAGCGGCATTCCCCGATGTGGAATCACGTCGTGATTTCTGGGAAAAAATTCTTGCAGGCAGTGTGGCTGAGCGAGTATTTTCCGGCCACGAGAGTGAGGCAAGGCAATTGTTACAAAAAGCAATTGACGAACAATCAGTCGAGCCCACAATGCCGGGCGAAGTTTTTCTGGTTGGCGCCGGTCCTGGTGATCCGGATTTATTAACCTTCCGTGCCCTGCGTTTAATGCAGCAGGCCGATGTTGTGGTATACGACCGTCTGGTCTCCCCCGCCATAATGGAAATGGTACGGCGTGATGCAGAGATTGTTTACGTCGGTAAAGAGCGTGATAAACACACCATGCAACAGGAAAACATCAATCAGTTGTTAGTGCGCCTGGCAAAAGAAGGCAAACGTGTGCTGCGTTTAAAAGGCGGCGACCCGTTTATTTTTGGTCGTGGAGGCGAAGAAATTGAAGAGCTGGCGCAGGAAGGCATAAGCTTTCAAGTAGTACCAGGCATCACTGCAGCAAATGGCTGTTCTTCTTATGCCGGTATTCCATTAACGCATCGTGATTATGCACAGTCCTGCGTGTTTGTTACCGGCCATTTAAAAGACGGTTCGGTTGATTTAAACTGGAAAGCACTGGCACATCCTCATCAAACCGTGGTTTTCTACATGGGTTTGCATGGCGCACCCACTTTGTGTAAAGAGATGGTCGCACATGGTTTATCGGCAAGCACACCGGTGGCACTGGTTGAGCAGGGCACAACGCCACAGCAACGTGTTTTGATTGCAACCTTAGATACCTTACTTGATGTAATCAAAAACGAAGAAATCAAACCGCCTACATTAATTATAGTAGGTGAAGTCGTCACTTTGCATGATAAATTGAAGTGGTTCGAAGAACATCATGCCGACAATGTTGATGGTGTTTTTGCATATAAGGATTAAGATTTGGTCGTTAATGTTTAAGTTGCCAAAGTGTGTCAAGTTGACACCTTGAGCGAATGACTGATTACGGTCATTAGCGGATATTATAAATTAAAAACATTAGTCCGCGAAGGTAGCTCCTGCGCTCCATGCGCCCGCGACATTAGTGCGTCCATGCAAGTCAACGCAAAAGACGAAAAAAAAGAAAAACAATTAATGTAGTTCGTAGGTTGGGTTAGCTCGTAGGTCGGGGTGAGGTACGAACCCCAACCTACGTGCTTAATAAGTTCGGGCAAAAGTTAACTTTGTCATCTCGGCCAGCGGGAGAGATCTTGTTCTACCACTGTATAAGATCTCTCCCGATGGTCGAGATGACAATAACAAAAATGTTTCGTGCAAAAGTCTCTATAAGCAGGAGTTACATATAACGTGTTAAATATCAAAACTCAATCTATTCGTTATCTACCCTTGTTCGCGCTGGTTTTATTAAGTGCGGCAATAATCATGCCGGCTCATGCCGAAACCACACGTTACGTCAGCGATGAACTTAAAATCCCGCTACGCTCAGGTGCGTCTGAAGGACACCGCATCATTAAATTTATCCACAGTGGCATAGCACTTACAGTGCAGGAAACATCTGAAGATAGTAAATATATCCATGTTGAACTCAGTGACGGCAAGTCAGGCTGGGTACTAAATAAAGACACGATGAATGTACCCAGTGGTCGTGATCGCTTAGCCGCTGCCAACAAAAAGTGGGCAAAATCCGAGCAACAAATGAAACTACTAAACAGCACCATTGCTGAATTAAAGTCAGAGATCAAACAGCTGCAAAACGAGAAGGGCGTTTTGAAAAATGAACGCACCAACTTAAGTAATTCACTGGAAGACCTGAAAATCACCACCGCCAACCCGCAGGCTTTAGCGAAAAAGAACAAACAACTAAAAAAAGAGCTGAGTAAAGTCCGTAAAAATGAAACGATGTTAGAAGAAGATAACCAGCAACTTCGCAGTAATGTTACCCAGGAATGGTTCTTGATCGGTGCTGCAGTGTCAATTGGTAGTTTGCTTCTTGGTTTGATACTTACTCGTATTAATTGGCGGCGTAAGCGTAATAGTTGGGGTGATAGTTTTTAAATGATGCTGGTGGGTGTTTTGTATTTTTGATTAAGTGTATGTATTGAAGCTATAAATTATAAGGATCAGATACAATATTTTCCAATAATGAAATGATTGATCTGGCACGACAGAATATTCCTGGTTTTGTCTTTAAAATGATGATACGTGGAATTCTAGCCCGTATATATAAGAAAAATACAGGGAATTCTGATTCTTGTTATTATCAATGTTATGTGCAGGAAAAAGTATGAGTCCAACAGTATTTAAAGAACATGGATACAGATTTTTCTTCTTTTCGAGGGAAGAAGAACGAATGCACGTTCATATATTATCTGGCAATGGAGAGGCAAAATTCTGGCTAGAACCAGAAATTGAACTTGCAAAAAACTATCATTATTCAAGAAAACAATTGAGAGAAATCGAATCACTTATAGAGGTTCATTACAATGAAATCATTGGCGCATGGAAAAAACACTTTAGCTGTTGAGGTTACAAATATTTCAGCACATGGGGTATGGCTCTTGGCTCATAAAAAAGAGTTATTCATGTCATATGAAGATTTCCCATGGTTTAAAGACCAGACGGTAAAATCAATCATAAATGTAGAAGAACAGTCATCTGACCATTTTTACTGGCCTGATATTGATGTTGATTTAACAGGGGAAATGATTGAACATCCAGGTCGTTTTCCGCTCAAGTCAAAAAGCACATAACGAATAAGGTTAGATTGTGATTCGAGCCTAAGCGAGAAGCCACAATCTGAACCGTTTGTTGGGCAAGCCCGATGAGTTTCTGAGATTTGAGCATTGCTATGAAAATAGCTTTTTGAGGGTCAGCCTGATTTTGAAATAAAGGCGCTTTTTTTATACCGTGATCATTTCATCAACCGTTTGTGCTAGCCACAAACGGTTTTTTTACCGGTAATTCCGTGTTTTGACCTTATTTCACCCGAACAACATGCTCAGCCAAAAAGGCTGCTCCCTGTTTTCTTTTTGTTGATGACTTGCGGTTACATAAGCTTTCTCCAGGCCGCTTAAAATGGTACTGGCGTGATTTCATTGCACGGTATCCTGATACGCACAATATTCATTGGTGCGCCACAACATGCACACCGCATCTGAGGTCTGAGTTTAACTTTTGGTAGCCATTTTGTTGGATCAAATTTAAACAACAGATGAATCAGCTTAATCAACGTCTTACTATTCGAGTGTAAAAAACCATAATCCCTGGCACGCCGGAAACGAGTCGGTAAAACATGCTGTAAAATCAGCCAGAGAAAAGTCGCGCCACTGACCGTTCTTGTTTGATATCGTTTGGTTTTACTGTCCTGATAACGAAAGGTCACCTGACCGTGTTTGACGCTAACAATATCTTTTTCCCGAATAACGACCCGGTACAGGTATCGACCCAGATACACCAGTGCTTTATCGCCAGAACCCACCGACTGACAATCGACTACCCACTTTTCAGGATACTTTTCAGGCAACGTAAGACCAGCTTTCTTTATCCCTGCCAGCATCTTCGCCCGGGCTTTGTGATTGAACAGGTAATTCCCGCTCTTTTTACGCCAAAGCCTGTTCACTTTATCGATAGCAACCGCTGGCAACACAGCATGGATATGCGGGTGATAATCCAGCGCTCTGGAATGCGTATGCAATACCGCGACCATACCCGGCGTTCCTTTCAGTTTTTGATCATTCAAACTAAAGGTCTGCAAGGTATCCCAGACACACTTAAATAGCAGCGTGTAAATCACTCGTTGATGTTGCCAGACCAGAGAGCGTAGTTCTCTGGGTAAGGTAAAAGTGATCATAAAATACAACGCCGGAAGTTGTTTCTGAACCTGCCGCTCTATCCATTGCTGACTCTCATGATACTGACAATGTGGGCAGTTTCGATGGCCGCAGGAATGCGGGATAATAGTCTGATGAGTGCAATCAGAACAGCGCATGAGCATTTTTGGACTGTGCCTGGTTCGACAGATTTTCAGAGCCGATAACGCCTTTTTATGACTGGGTAATACGTTGCTTTTATATGTAGATAAAAACGCAGCTTCAAATTGTTCGATAATAGAGGCCAGACGGATCATCGGATAGCCCCCCATTTAATATCAAACCCCGCCATCAGCGCATTAATTTTTTGTCCAGCGTGCTGTTGGGAAGTGGTGGTTAAGTGAGTGTATTTAGCCGCAGTGAGCAAACTGACGTGTCCCAGAATGGCCTGTAGTTCCAGCATATCCACACCGGGTTAACGTTCCCTACGGTCACTTTCGCTACGCTCATGGTCTCCGCTTCGCTACGGCTCGAGCAAGTGCGTGGCGTAACTGTGTCTCAGAGAATGGCAGGAAATCTTTACCACATGGATGTGGTGTATGCAGGTTTTGCAGGAGCAAAAACCTGTGCTTTTTTAAACCCATCTCCCGAACCACAGCAGCCATGGTGACCTGAACACCGCCCATATTCAGATGGGAATCTGCCCGATGAGCATTCTTTAGCCCCCCTTTACGATTGGGAAATAACAAGGTCGGATGTTGATGCAACTGCCAGAACCGGCGTAATACTGTCAAGGTATTTGAAGACAGGGGAACAAACCGATCCTTATTGCCTTTGGCATTGCGAATATGCACCCGCATCCGGTATTCATCAATATCCCCCACCTGTAGACGCAGTCCTTCCCCTAAACGCAAACCCATACTGTAAAGTGTGAAAAACAGGACTCGATAGCTCAGCTTTTTGGTTGTTTTGAATAACCGCCTTGCCTCATCAATGGTGATAATATCAGGAATACGTTTAGTTTTAGGCGGTTTTATCAACGGTATATCTACCCAGGATTTAGCCAGAACCTGAGTGTAAAAGAATTTCAGGCCATACAAATCCAGTTTTACTGCGCTCCACGAAAGCCGTTCCAACAGAGCGTGAAAATAATCCAGTAATTGATCCTGAGAAAGTGTATCTATCTGGTAATCAAAATACTCACCAATCCGGCGAATAGCTCGAGAATAAGCGTCAATGGTTTTGGGTCGTAAGCCATGGAGCTTTAAGTATTTACAGTGGCGAGTATAATAATGATTGAATTGTTCATGAATTGATGGTGTCATTGACTGGTAACCTCGTTGTTGAATGAGGCTACAACTTACTTTCTAAACGAAGTGAGAGCTAGTGTGGTTACACTACAAATGATGAAGTGGCTTTCTCCGCGATAGCGGCTTCGTCCAACAAGGCGCTCAACATGGACGCGAAAAAGCATCGCGCCTGTTAGCTGAGTACGTTCAGGCTGTAGAAAAACCTAAACTCCCACCAATATTTGGTAAAATAAAACATCGAACTAAAGGTGTTTCTCATGGCCAAATATATCCCCTATAACTACAACCAAAACCTCATGGTTGTAATTAATTTTCAGGATCAATTGCAAGCAGGTACCTTTGAGCATGCATTACATTACCTGGTCACCAAAAAGTTAGATCTGTCTATTTTTGAGTCAGCTTTTAAAAATGACAAAGAAGGTAGGCCTGCCTATGATCCCGCGATTCTTCTAAAGATTATTCTGTTCGTGCAGATTCCGGCCCAACCTGAACACTCATTCTGGTTTAACGTGAACACCTATTCTGGTCGAAGCTGAACACTGATTCTGGTTTAAGTTAAACACTTTTGGGTGTTTTCCGGAATAGGTGTTCAACATACCGGAATAGCTGTTCAGCTTGAACCAGAATCTTTCTCAACGCATTGTTTTATAAGCACTTTGCTACCCTTCTCTACTTTTTGGGAGAAGGCAATGGCTTCAAAGAGGACAACAATGCGAAATATCAGAGATATTCTTCGATTAAAACTCGCCGGTGAACTATCCATCCGGCAGATTAAAGCCAGCACCAAAGTCAGTGTTGGCACCATTCAAAAACTGCTCAGCAAGGCGAATGAGCTTGGTCTTTCCTGGCCTTTGCCTGATGGTTTAGATGACAACCAGCTGGCCCAGATGTTTTACCCTGGTGCAGACACGCGGATATCCTCGCGCCACCAGGTGCCCGATTGGGCAAACGTCCATCAGGAGCTTAAGTGCAAAGGCATGACCAAGCAGTTGCTGTGGGAAGAGCATGCTGAGCGATATCCCAACCGCTGCTACAGTTACTCTCAGTTCTGTGATCGTTACCGCCACTGGTGTGGTCAGCAAAAACGTTCCATGCGACAAAACCATAAGGCCGGTGAAAAAGCCTTTGTTGATTACTGCGGCCCTACCGTGCCTATCGTTAACGCAAGCACCGGAGAAACAAATAAAGACACCCATAGTTTAAACAACAAATAAAGAAAACAAATAAAGACACCCATAGTTTAAAAACACTTTGCGCAATCCTTCAATCATAAAACATCGAAAAAGTAGCACCAATAGATTGAATCAGAGAGAAGTATCAGATGGTTTTATGTGAAACAGCCAATTTCACTTTAAGCAGACAACAGTAATCACTGAACGTTTTTATCGTTCTGTTTTTATATTTTTATTGAGATTAACTAACTACTGGAAAAGAATTTTTCACACTGTTTCATACCATGAACCCAGTTCATGCCAATTGATTCACATGCCTTGCGCACATGATGCGCTGCACCGACCAGGTTT
>JAFLJY010000170.1 GCA_022712755.1 Gammaproteobacteria bacterium | reverse complement strand
CTGTTGGTTGTGCTATATCTATTTAGATAATAGCAGAAAATTATCTTTTATTCTGGTGATGGTTCTAGATTTTTTACAGAGTTAGCAAATTCATTTTCTAAACGTTTTACTTGTTTAATTAGAGCAGTATGTTCGGTCAGTTGATAACCCTTCTGTTGAGCTTGAGTCACAATATAGCCGGAAATATAATCAATTTCTGTTAACCGTTTGTTTAGTATATCTTGGTACATTGAAGATATATTTTTGGCCGTTTTCTGCGCCACTCTTTCGATTTTTAGCCAAACGCTTTGCCAAGTTTCATCAGGTAAATTCATTTCTATCACTGGTGATAACTCTTGAGTTAGCTTTATAGCTTGTTGTTTAATCTTAATGTTGTTGACGATGCCGCCATTTCTAACTCTATAAATGGCAGTTAATGGATTAATAATGGCGTTAATAATTAATTTCATCCACAAAGCTTGATTCTGGTTTTCATTCCATTGAGTGATTGGAAGTGCTTGATTTAATATTGATATAGCATTAGAAATCTTTTCTTGTTGAACCGGAAATTCATTCGTTGTTAGTGTACCTATGAGTGTTTTTCCATAACCGGTATGTTTCAAGCTAGAATATCCATTGGAATTATTTAATTTATAAATTGCTCCATGCGTAATTGTTGCCAGGTAAACATCGCTCTTAGGTAAATAATGAGTGACGATTTCAGATAAGCCCATACCGTTCATCATTAGTAAGATTGGAGGATGTATTTTGTTAATTGTTGCCAGTTGTTTGCAAACAGTTTCTAGTGATATGGCTTTCACACAAATAATAATTAATTTTGGATTTTGCCAATCTTTATAGTTCAGATAATTGGCATTAAAGTAGAAAGAGCTGTCAGGAGCTTCTAACAGTATTTTTCGTTGATGAGTCTCATTTTCAGTAATGATGTTAATGTTGAACGGGGATTTGCTGAGGTAACCAGCCCATAGATGACCTATACTGCCAGAACCGATAATATTAATTGTTTTTGAGTTCATTGAGTTAGATATTTCAAATGCTTATCGGTTAATAAAATCAAACTCTTTATCTTAATAACTATTTATGGCTATCAAGATAAATAAGGTGGAATTTAATAAAAAATAAAGATTAGGATAGAACGCCTAACCTTTATTTAAATAGTTTTTAGAAGTGAAAAAATACGCTAATGTAAGCACCACTAAATCTAAGATCGGATACAAAGTTAGACTCTTCAACTTCCATACTAAATGTCCTATATCCAGCTTTCCCACCTAAACCTATATCGCTTTCATAACCAACTGAAAATGCAGTGTCAGAAATAGAATCACCGTCGTAGCTGATAATATTGATTTCACCATCGATAAAAAACCCAGTCAAAGGAAGGTCAACACGGCCTTTCACATAAATAAGAGGTAAGGTAAATTCGAGCAATTCACTTTCGCTTATGTTAGAACCTGCTGGGTCAGTATTTAAAGTTACTACGCCATCATACTGACGGAATGTTAATCCTGCATCCAAATTGATCCAATTGTCTAACAATTCGTAATAGAGAGTATATTCGAGATTGCTCATATCTATTTGAGTAGTTATCATTTCGTTGCTGGTATAAGTTTCACCACCAAAAACGATATCACGAGTTAACATTGAGGATGCTGCGACTTCAAGATCGGATGAAACGAATTTAACATTCGGAATAAAAGGGACGGGATGTTCCACCGATGCCCAGACGATATTGTGTCCTTCATCAGTGAAACCTAAATCATTTTCGATATCTAACTGAGTGCCTGTTTGGGTACCATTGTTGACGGCTATAAAGCCTGAATATTCGGGCGTCCATTGATAAGTGCCAATTTCAATACCGGCAGTATCCGCTTGGGCTAAAGATGAAACTAAAAATCCGACACCAGCTAGAATCGGGAATGTTTTATTCATAATAATATCCAAAATGGTTAAGAGTATGAACCTATTATGGACGATGAAATAAAAAAAAGTCAGAAAAAGTTCACATTTATTGGATAAATCATTTATATATTAATAGGTCATTGTATTTCTGAGAGAAATTTAGCCAAGGAACTGTCTGAGAATGCTGATATAAGTTGTTGGCTAAGCAGTTGGTTGATAATGCCGCTTGCATCTCCGTCGGTCGTTGGATTGGCAACTTCTTGTGTTTTTGAAGAGCGAAAAACCTTACTCCAAGTCTCGCTATTACGCCTAACAGTGAGTTTTATTTCGCTAGTTGCAATGAAATTACTTTTAAGAAACCCTTTTTCGAGCGTTATATTTAGCTGATTTAGACTTATTTCATAAGCAATATCTGCCAGTAAGGGCTTATTGATTATTTTGTAATCTTGTTGCTTTAATCGGCGGATGAATTTTTCTTGTAGAACTTCTGCATCGTTATGGGTAGATGAAAGAGTTGTTTGCTTTTTACCCGTTTTCTCTACCGTTTTTTTACGGTTATCGAACACTTTTACAGCCACAATTGAATATTTATCATTTTGTTCATGTAACAAACTAAATTCTGGGTCGAGATTATAACTTGGTGTTTTTGAGCTACAACTTAACAAAGATAATGATAATATCAGTGTAATAAAGATCAGTTTTGAGTGGGGCAATTTATTCATAGCGATTTATTCTCTAGTTAACGCAAGGGCAGTATCTGACAAATTATCATAAAAAAGTGTATGTCATCAATGATTTCTTAGACCTATTCTAGTTACTCGATTAAAGAACTTAAAGAAAATGAGAGACCCCAAGATCCAATGCTAAAATTTAACATGGCTCCGATGTTATCACTCGATAATAAAGGACTCAGACTATAGCAAGAGCTATATCAACCCTTAAGCGCAAGTAATTGTAGATAGAATGTAAACGTCTGGTAATTGAATGTTTCACCAGCATTCAATTACCCACAAGTATTCGCCAGTAAAAAACCTCTCTTTAATTCATGTAATCGATTTAACCCTCGCCAAATAATAATGTTTCCAGGTGGAGGATCATTTTTTCGATTGAGGTAGCCACCCAATACGGCTAATTGGG
>JAFLJY010000169.1 GCA_022712755.1 Gammaproteobacteria bacterium | reverse complement strand
AGCTGAGCCAGGTCAAGTGCTGGTGTATAGTGACATACCTGACACACGACAGGTTTGAATTTAGCTACACCTGCTACAGGGAAATCGACTGTAGTATCGGTAATTAGCGTAGTTCCATGTTTCTGGTCATGCAACTTGAGGATATTAAGGTCGGTTGCATATTCAACACTCACGCTTACTGGCACATTACCCATAGCCGGGTCATTCATTTCACCTGCTACATCAGTCATATTTACCAGTGCTGCACCTGGATGTGATCCGGTGGTGACATCTGGCGAGTGACAGTTCTTACAGCTTGCTTCACCGGAGATTGGCAGTACGGTATCGGTAGTAGCGACAGTAGTACCAGCCACGTTTGCCTGTACACGCACTAGCGGGTAAGGCGCTTCACGACCAAAGTCATCATACGCGGCAAAGGGTATGCCGGCACCTTCAAACCAGTTAACCTGTTCTGCAACATAACCGAAGGGGAAGTTCACGAAGAAGGGTTTGTCACCATAGAACTCATCAGCCGTATGGGGTTCGTTGCCCAGATAAGGCGCTGTCATTCCTGGCATAGCGTGCTGAACAGCTGATAAGTGCTCGTCACCACTATTAACTATACCATCAGAACCAATAAAGAGGTGTTCTACGTTAGGCACCGGCAGTCCAACGTCTGCTGCGCTAGAGAACAACGGCAGGATACCTTCTGGGTAGAAAGGATCATAAGCCTGGCCAGAAATTTCCCAGAAGTTGGTTTTGAACACGCTTCCATCCGGTGCTACACCGGTGAAGGCGTTTGGGTTATTCAGGATCGGGTCATTGGGATTCGATACTGCTGAGTAAACAACCTCAGCCTGTGTACTATTAAGCAGTCGAGGGGTGAGCCCCTTCTCTACTACCTGTGCTAACAGAACCTGGAACGGTGGCAGGATGCTGGCAATACGGGTATCAAAGTCACCACAGTGCATGCCCAGGTCATTGATGGCCATCACTCTATGTGTGTTGTTACCAACAAAGGGCTGCTCGGGTACCGGGCCTAAATCATTAGGAAGCACTCCCACATCCGTCGAATTCTGACTGGTGGAGTTGATGGAAACAGCACCGACTGGTGGTGGAGGTGGCGTAACGCCGCCGTGATCATCACAGTCGTCCGGCGCATCTTTAACATCTTTTTCATCGCTCTGACCATCGGATTGTTCAGCACGAACTCGGCAAGGAACAGAAGCCGGGTCGCTTATACGAACGCGCCATTTACCGTCATCGACTTCATCTGTACCGATAAATGTGCCGGTATCAGCATTGGTCACAGTTATGTCCCGGTTTTTATCACCTTTGCCTTTAATGGTCAGACGATTTTTGTCTTTGTCCCATTTTGCTTCTTTAATTTTAAAACTGGACTCATTGTCACCATCGTCATGAGCCTTTGTATCAACAGATATAAGCAATGCCGTGGTAAATAAAATCATTACCGCAATGGTTAGAAAAGTTGTCTTTTGAAAATGTTTCAGCGTATATACAAGCATACTAATCACCTCGTCAAGTTTTTTGTTCATTCAGTTATACCGAGAACAATCCTTTGAGATTTTTCTTGTAAGCCTTTTAACAAACTCGATACCATGTTAAATATTATCGGTTATACAAACATACCAATATTTGTAAATTTCACGCAAAAAATAATTTCTTTTCTAGGTTACTGTTTGTAAAAAACACAAAAAACCGCACATCGTTATTAATTACATGTGCGCCAGATACTGTCATTCAATCATGGCGCTATGTCATCAATAACTGCCAGAATTATCATGCCGGAAATATAGAACTGTAAAATAACTTTCTTGCACAGCATTACAATCTCAATTATTTGCACAGTGGAGAAAAACCTCATACCTTAAAAAATGATCGCTCTTTTTTCAGACTTAAGATCTATTGTAAAAATATTGGATTGTTTTTATTGCTGCCAAAAATATTCGAATCTACCTGGCTTACCTTGTCGCCATTTATAAAATAAATTAACAGGATTTTCTTTTACACTCAGAAAGTTTCTAATATAGACGCCTAGGTGCAATAAGCGTCAAAAGACTACTTAAAATAAATATAACACCGCTTAAAAAAAATTGTCAACTTTTGACGGCCTATTAAATTAACATAACAAAAATTATAACCATAGCAAAATGAAGGTTAATTTTTAATATATATTTCAGTATGTTACAAAAAAAACTATATCTAAATTCAAGACTAAATCTGTCGGGTTTTTTTACTTTAGGTAAAGAATGACTTAGCATAAATGCTTTATCGCCATACCAAAATTGTCGCTTTTTTTTACACTTCGAAAAAAAATAAATAATTTCTTCATCACAAATGCTGCATCGCTAGATTAAAACCGACTAAATATCTCTACTGGTAATTTTAGCAACCCAAAAAATACAACAGAATCAGGGGTGGTCTCTTAGTTTTTTCTGTATGTAGCTTCGAGTTTTTATCAATGCAAAATAAAGCGTATAAAAACATCCTTCCCGATGGCTGTATGCACTTAATTAATATTGCGTTTTAAAATGATGTTGAGTTAACAAACCTAAGGATGGATTTAATCAGATGTTCCCTGGTATTTGGCATTCGCCCAGGCCTTCCAATACCCGGTTGTTCGCTTAACAAAGAAACTTTATCTTTGATTCTCTATACTATTTGATGGGCTGTGTGTGGGGTGTCGTATGTAATGAAGTATCGTATACTTAATCTTGACTGAATCTGATTTTTCCAGGTTCGCTAATACAGTTACCGCCGCACTGCGGAATAATGTCATGCTTAACAGGTGGAAGTATTTGTGGATATTATTATCGGCTCCGTTTATGCTGGCGTTGGTGCTGTTGTTGATGCTGCCCGTCATTCTAAACAACATTGATTTAAACCAATTTAAAAAAATCATCGAGACCAGTGTGTCAGAGCACACCGGACGGCAACTTAGGATCGATGGCGATCTGCAATTTACGCTATCTTTGCAGCCTTTCCTCAGTATAGAAAAAGTCAGTTTTAGCAACACGCCCTGGAGCAAGCAGGAGCAGATGTTGACGTTTGAGATGTTGCAGCTGCAAATACAATTGCTACCGTTACTGGAAAAACAACTGGTCATAGATCAGTTGCTGATAAAAGGTTTAGCGCTGGTTGCTGAAAAAAATATCGAGGGGCAGGCTAACTGGCATCTGCAAAACTTAGATAAAGATGAGTCTACAGCAGAGGTGTCAGGCACAGAGTCTACGTCATTTACCCTGCCATTCATGCCCGTTGTCAAGCAGCTACAACTTGATGATATTAATATTTACTACAATGATATTTATGCTGATATAACAACCAGCATAAATCTCGAAGCACTGCGCTTGTCTAATGTTGCCATAAACGAACCGTTTAACTTCCATGCCAATGGAACGATTAACCAGCAACTCTTTAAATTTGTCGGCGAAACAAATTTTCAGGGTGCAAAAACGACTCTCGGCTCAAAACAGACATCCAGTAATAATGCGTTAACAGTTAAACTCGAGGCTGATGCTATAGGCGTATCACTCTCTGCAAACGGAGCAGTAAAACAAGTTGTTGACGATATTGATGTTGATATTAATATTTCATTAACGGCGCCTGATCTTGATAAAACATTTTTAGCGGCAACCGGTAAATCACTTAAGCAATACACTATAAACACAAAACGCCCCTTACCTTTACGCTTTTCTGCAAATCTAACTAACCGCAACGGTGATTACCGCCTACAGACAATCAGATTAAAATTGGCCGATAATGATCTGAATGGCAATCTGTCTTTCAACAATCATTCTAAGCGCCCGGCAATACAGGCAACACTTCATTCAGAAAACATAAACATCAATCGACTACTGGCAAAAACCAGCAGTCAGCCTATTAATGACAAAACCGACTCTTCTGATAAAGAAAAATTATTCAAACTTCCTGATGCACCACTGCCCTTTAAACTGTTTGAAAGGCTGGACGCAAGTATTAACTACAGTGCCAATAAGATACTGCTTGATGAGTTTGAAGCGCAAGCTTTAAAACTCAATCTTGTACTGAAGGCCGGCAAGTTACAAATAAAGCAGTTCGATTTTGACCTTGATGGTGCGTCTGTGCGTAGCCGCATGTCTGCCAACAGTCAGGCTAAAATACCGGCAGTAAGCACGGTCATTGATATCAAAAATCTTAACCTGGAACCGATAGCAAAACGGTTTGAACTCTCCAGCCTGCAGCAGGGGATACTGCATGGTGATATAGATGTTAAAGGCAGAGGCAATAATTTAAAATCTCTGCTGTTAAGTCTTCAGGGTAAATCACACATTCAATTAGAGCAGGTAAAAACCAGCCTGGAAATTGAGAACAATCCTTACGATTTTCACATAAACAAGTTTGAGATGAGATTTAGCGAGATGAATGCGCCGCTAAAATTCGACATAAATGGGTCGGTGAATAAAGAAACTATTTCACTTGCTGGTGAGCTGGCAACATTAACTTCCTTGCTCAATAACAGCGCAACCAGCCTAAGCTTTAAAGCGACAGCACTGGAAGCTGGCCTGACTATAGACAGTATAATCAATAATCCTTTGAGCATAGATGCTGCACAAATCAATATGGCACTGACTATGCTCGAACCTGAAAAAAGTTTTAAAAGGGTTGCACGTTTAATCCCTGAGGTAAAGTCAGACAAATATATCCCAAATCTTCCCGTCAACCTAAATGCCCAGTTGACTATTTCAGCAGATAGATTTAATGCAAAAAATATAAAACTTACTGTTGGATTAAATGACCTGTCGGGCGAGGTGACTGTTAATGCCAGCAATAAGAAACCTGTCATCACTGCACTACTATCCAGCCAGCTACTGGATATTGATTCGTTACAACCACCAGGTAAAAAAACAATCAACGAAAACGAACGGGAAGCCCAGCAGGAAAACATGCTGACAGACAACAAATTATTTTCTACTGAACCACTGCCCGCTCTTGATGCCCTTAATTACCTTGATGCAAGCATCCATTACAAACTAAAAAATCTCACGGCAAACAATCAAAATATACAAAACATTTCTTTGGCTCTGAGTCTAGATTCAGGGGAGTTGCAACTCAAACCGCTAACCATGAATCTTGCTGACGGCGCAATTAAAGCCGAGCTGATATTAAGCCAGCACGAACAGTTGCATTTCCAGACAAATATTGTAATCAAAAAGCTCGACTACGACAGGTTGTTGGCTATGACAGGCACAGAAGAATTTGCAAAAGGTGAGTTAGATGCCGAGATACAATTGCAGGGCATGGGGAACTCAGTAAGTGAGTTGATGGCAGGATTAAATGGGCGGGTCAGAATTACAACAGAAGATGGCCACTTATATGAGCCAGCACTGAGGTTACTGTCAAAAGATATCTGGTCGCTGATTCCTTTTACAGATAAAAGTGGCAGGCAAAAAATTCGTTGCGCTGTGATGCAGTTCAATATCAACAACGGTATTGCCGAAACGCATGCGCTGGTAATAGATACCGGAACTGTTTCTGCGCTGGCTTCAGGTAATATCAACCTCGCCACAGAAACGCTCTCACTGTATGTTTCACCCCGGTCAAAGCGCACATCGGTGATGAAACTGGTGCTGGTTCCACTTAATGTCGAAGGGTCGTTCACATCACCTTCTATCACACCAGATGCTGCAGGCAGCACCTTCAGTGCAGCAAAAACCACAGCACATATTAGCCTTGCCATAGCAACCGGGGGTATTTCACTATTAGCAGAAGATGCAACTAATAAATTATGGGAACAATTTATTGATGACACAGATTACTGCGCCCTTGCTCTGGCAGGGGAGAAAGTTGTACCGGTGCTCATCAAGCTGAAAGATGCTGGTGAAGATGTTGACGAAAACGAGAAGGATGCAGATTATATTGAAGAGCTTGATGATGATGGCGGGTTCTATTAGACGCTGGTCATATTTATTACTGATTGCCAGTTAAGTTTTTAGCGGCTACAGGCTATTCATCATTTTTTGTTGTTGTTCATGCCGTTTTTTCAGCAACTCTTCAACGCCTCTTGCATCATTCATCACTTTCTTCATGCCGCTCACAGAGTAAGGGCTGACTGACTGTGTTTTGACCACTTCTTTAGGTTCTTCTTTTTTTGGTATTTTTATCGCCTTTACCAGATTGTTATTTGGATCTACCAGTACAGCCTCTACATTGGTCACAGTTGGCGGTGGTGCATTGCTAAATTGCATTACACCGTTTTTATCACGCCATTTATAAACCTGCACCTTTTTATCAGAAACTACATTTGCAAGGCTTTCTGGCATGTTGGCTTTTATGTCCAGGGATGGACGGTATTTCGCAAAGAGCCCGGAAGGCGGTGCGATTAAATTTTTTAATTCAGCGGTGCCTTTGCTGATGCTTGAATCAAAAAAAGCCATCGGGTCAAATTTACCCATATAAATCATTGGCACTACAGACATAATGCCTAAAGTGACTAACATGGTAAAAATTTTAAACTTCATACTGATTACCTTTATTTTGTTCTTTATTGTTGTAAACAAGTATGGACGAATACCGAGTGATTTTCAGGTTATCGCTCATAATTATCGGGTCAAATAATGACTTGCCTCTGCCGGTGCTTACGGGTAGAATTCACTCCCTGTTTTTTAAGCCTGTGCAAGTAACACGAGCAACCTACTAAGAGTAGCACTATCATGAAAGCTGATATTCATCCAACATACAACGAAATTAACGTAAAGTGCAGTTGCGGTAACACCTTGGCCACGCGTTCTACTTATTCGACTAAAGACGAGCTGGCCATTGATGTCTGCTCAGAATGTCACCCGTTTTACACTGGTAAACAGAAGATTCTTGATACTGCCGGTCAAATTGACAAATTCAACAAGCGCTTTGGTAATAAGTCTTAATGGGTAGTAAATCTTAGTGGACAGTAAATCTTAATTTACGACTTACCTGATGCTATTGAAAAAAGGCGCTCCAGACTTCGATCTGGAGCGCCTTTTTTTATGCACAGGGCGCACAGCCACGTTAGCTTTATGGCGCAAAAAATTATGGAAGGAGGTGCGATCATGCCTGCTCTGCCTTTCAGGTCTATTTATTGCCTCACCTCCTGCCCTCGCTGATAATGCCTGTGGCAGCGAATATATTGATGAAACCACGACCATTCGTTACATCCACGATGGTGACACCCTGCATCTGCGCGATGGTCGAAAAGTCAGACTGGTTGGCATCAACACGCCTGAGCTAGCACGCAAAAATAAAGCTGCGGAACCTTTTGCCAAGGCCGCAAAAAAGGCACTGAAACGCTTATTCAAAAACGACAAAACCATCTCCCTGCGTTATGGAAAAGTAAAAAAAGATCGTTATGGTCGATATCTTGCTCATGGTTTTTTAGCGGATGGAGAGAATATTCAGACTTTACTGCTCAGTCAGGGGCTGGCGAGCGTTATAAACGTACCGCCAAATACGCAGTTTTCTGCCTGTTATCTTGAGCAGGAGCTTAAAGCTCGCTGTAACAAAACTGGCTTATGGGAACGTGGCAAAATTCTTCAGGCAAAAAACCTAAAAAACAAACACGTCGGTTTTCATCTGGTACAGGGTATCGTTACAAAAGTTCGCAGCAATAAGAAGGGTATCTGGTTAACCATAGATAATAAGCTCACCGTAGGTATTCGCCCTGATGACCAGTTTTTATTTGATATCAAAACTATAAATAATATGCTAAATCAATCGGTTATTGTGCGCGGCTGGATTAATGAAAGTAAACGATCCACACCTTTTTATGTACGTGTGCGCCATCCTTTATCTATCCAGTTATTAGAAGCTTTCACCTGCAATGATTAATGTTGGCTTGGATACTTCATATAGAAGGCAAGTTGTATATATAAATTCATGTGTGGTCACTCAGGCTTGAGTTGACAAAGCGTGTCAGACTTACTCATTGAGCGAATGACTGAGTTCGGTCATTAGCGGACATACAAAAAACAATATTTTATCCATCCTTAGGTTCGTAAACGGCACATCCATGTGCCACAGCTCAGGCCTGATTCTGCCTGTCAGATAAAATCCGGGCTTATACAAATCTAGATGCCTAAAAATGCTAATATAGCCATAATTTATTCTCTAATCGATACCAATCACCATGTCAACAAAATTCAAACAACAAGCTCTGGATTACCATGCCCTGGACTGCAACGGCAAGGCAAAACCCGGAAAAATCGCCACTGAAATCACCAAACCCTGTAAAACCCAACTAGATCTTTCGCTGGCTTATACACCGGGTGTGGCTGAGCCTTGTCGTGCCATTCACCGTGATGAGGAAGCTGCTTATGACTACACTGCCAAAGGTAACCTGGTAGCGGTCATCACTGACGGTACTGCGGTACTGGGTTTGGGCAATATTGGTGCTCTGGCAGGCAAGCCGGTGATGGAAGGTAAAGGTGTTTTATTCAAAGCTTTTGCTGATATTGATGTGTTTGATATCGAAGTAAATGCAGCATCTACAGCAGAATTTATTACTACGGTGAAAAACATTGCCCCCACTTTTGGTGGCATCAACCTGGAAGATATTGCCGCCCCCGCTTGTTTTGAAATTGAGGAAGCCTTAATCGAGCAGCTGGATATTCCGGTATTTCACGATGACCAGCATGGCACCGCCATCATCATTGCTGCCGCTTTATTGAATGCTTTGGTGCTACAGCATAAAAAAATAGAAGATATTCGCGTGGTTTGTCTGGGCGCAGGTGCTGCCGGTATTGCTTCAATGAAGCTGTTGCAGGGCTTAGGCGCCGACCCGGAAAAACTGTATATGATTGATCGTAACGGCATTATCCAGGCTGAGCGTGACGATTTAAATAAATACAAACAGGCTTTTGCCGTGCATACTGACAAACGCACATTAGCCGACGCCATGGATGGCGCAGATGTTTTCATCGGCGTGTCTGGCCCTGATTTATTATCCCCTGAGATGCTTGCCACTATGGCATCACGGCCCGTGGTTTTTGCCCTGTCCAATCCAGACCCCGAAATCCTGCCCGAACTGGCACATTTAACCCGTGATGATTTAATCATGGGTACGGGGCGCAGTGATTACCCAAATCAGGTTAATAATGTTTTAGGTTTTCCCTACATTTTTAAAGGCGCGCTGGATGTACGCGCCAGCTGTATCAATCAGGAAATGCAAATTGCTGCGGTACACGCACTTGCTGAATTAACCCATGAACCAGTACCACAGGAAGTGTTAGATGCCTACGGACTTGATACCATGCTATTCGGCTCTGAATACATTAT
>JAFLJY010000168.1 GCA_022712755.1 Gammaproteobacteria bacterium | reverse complement strand
CGTTGACCTTGAGACGTTTAAACCCGTTTATGTTGCCAATGCACAAGGCAAAAAACTGATAGCGAATTTAAAAAAACTGAGTCAATCGGCCAATGAAGTCTATCTTGCAACAGACCCGGATCGTGAAGGTGAAGCCATTGCCTGGCATTTGCAACAAGCCCTGTTTTTGAAAAACCCAAAACGTGTCACCTTTAATGAGATAACAAAAAAAGCGGTGCAAAACGCTGTGGCAAATCCAACAAGTATTGATTATAACCTGGTCTATGCACAGGAAGGTCGGCGCGTACTGGATCGGCTGGTGGGTTACAGCGTGTCCCCTGCCTTATCGAATGCTTATGGTCAATGGCTGACCGCCGGACGAGTACAATCACCGGCGGTGCGCATCGTGGTGGAACGTGAACTTGAGATACGTGCATTCACGCCTATGGCTTATATTGAGGTTTTCCTGTCTCTTGAGAATGATGCCATTGCATGGCAGGCACAATGGCAGCCATGCGTGTTATTGGCGATAAATCAAAAGCACTGGACAGATGGTGTTTTTGCACAGCGCGTTGCCAACATAAGAGATGTTGATGTTGTCTCAGTTGAAATGAAGAAACAGTCAAAACGGCCACCGCCGCCTTTTACTACATCATCGATGCAACAGGCGGCTTCCGTTATGCTTAAGATGTCGCCTAAGCAATGTATGCGTGAGGCGCAGAAGTTGTTTGAAGAAGGTCTTATTACTTATCACCGAACCGACAGTCCAAATCTATCAACTGATGGTTATAACGATGTTATTAGCTGGTTAGTTAATAATAATTATTCGGATGATGCGGTAAAACAATGTAATGCCTGGAAGGCAAAAGCCGGGGCACAGGAAGGTCATGAAGCGATACGACCGACAGCCTGTATCCAGATACCGGCAGTGGTAAAAAGCCAGCTCACATCTGAGCAATATAAACTTTATCAGTTGATCTGGCAGCGAGCCGTTGCCAGCCAGATGAAAAATGCAGAATTTAATATTACGCTGGTGAAGCTAAAGTCCAGTGAACAGCTTGATGGCCAAACCATGGATTTTGTGGCAAAAGGTCAGCAAATGCTTTATCCAGGCTGGATGAAACTAACCATTAAAGACATGACGGATGAATCCTCATCTAGCAATGATAACGACCAATCATTACCCGCATTAAAAGCACAGCAACATCTTGCCGCTATTGATGGCGAGGTAAAAAACAAACAAACCAAACCACCTTCTCGTTATACCGAGGCCTCATTAATTAAAAAACTCGAAGCCGAAGGCATTGGCCGACCTTCTACCTATGCCTCAATCATTGATAACATCATGACCCGTGGTTATGTCTCGACCGAGAAACGAAAGCTCAAAGCGGAAAATCTGGGCATGGTTATTTATCAGTCACTGGTTAATCACTTTTCGTTTATGGAATTGGGTTATACCCGTGACATTGAAAAACAGCTTGATGAGATAGCCGCTGGAAAAAACAAATATTTTGATGTGGTGAGCCAGGTTTTTAATATCCTTAAGAGCGAGCTTGCATCCCTTGATGGACTTAAATTCGATAATAAAGAGCAGTACCGCTGCCCTAAGTGTAAAAAACCACTACGGCTAATACATGGCCGGTTCTGGGGATGTTCTGGCTACAGTAAGGACAGCGAGGGTTGTGATTTCACTGCACCGAATGAAAACGGCAAGCCAGGTACACCCAAACCACGTGAAGAAAAAACAATAAACACTACCTATCCATGCACATGTGGTCAGGGTTATATGCAGAAAAGAGCATATAAAAATAAGTCATTTTGGGGATGCTCCAGTTATCCGGAGTGTAAAAATACATTGCCCGACGAACAAGGCATACCTGGTGTACGCAAAGCAGGTTCGACTGAGGCGAATAAAAACAGGGCAAATAATAAATCAGGTGCAGGCAAATCCTGCCCTGATTGTAACAGTGGATCATTGGTCAGGCGGTCGGTAAAAAATGGTAAAAACGAAGGTAAAAATTTTTATGGTTGTACTCAATTTCCAGATTGCAAACACTTTGAATGGGTAGTGTCTAATGCATAATACTTTACTGCTGGATAATGGTGTGCCTTATATCAACATTGAGGCGGCACTTTTAGCCTGTCAATATTTATCCAGTGAAACTGGAAAGCAGTATCAGACCACACCTTATCAGGGTGGTTACGCACTTGTTATTTCAGGTGATGAACAGGTAAACGAAAAAGAACCGGACGCGCCTGCGTTATACATACGTCCTTCTTATCGCAGCCAAATTACAACGCTGTTATCGGCGTTGGTATTAATGATTATAGCCTTTGTCTTTGTCGAAGATTTATTGGTGATGGCAAAAATTAATAACCTGTTTTACTGGCTTTATAATCATTTTGGCTGGCGGCTTAACTGGAACATGTTGCTCATGTCTATCCAGGGATTGCTTCTTCTTATTAGTGCGTATTTCGTGCTAAAAGCCCTGTTGGTCAAATACATGCAACGCTATTTTATCGGGCCAAAAGGCATCGAAGCACGGTTGGGTATTATCAGTATCGCTGAAACGCGCATTGAATATATTCACATACGTGGCGTGATTTTAAAACAGTCCATCATCGAGCGTTTGTTAGGTTATGGTTCAATAGAAGTGGCAACATCAGGCACTGACGGCTCCGAAATTAAATTCATGAATATTGCCAACCCATCGGCAATACAGACTATTTTGAAAACACGATTAAAAACTATGTGACTATAAATAGATTCTGATTTATTCAGAACCATAACGGCGATAAATTTATGACTAAAAAACTTCGCTTGGGATTGAATTATTATGACAATAAGTGCTAGACAACAACCTGCTAAAGCATGTTTTTACTACACAGGAAAAGTTTTGTTGAAAAAAATAGAGCCGACACTGGAGCAGTGTATTTTGACCGCGAAAAGTCATGGTAATACGGTGGCACAAGCCAGGAACTGTATTCTTGGTAGAGTCGGTTGTCCTGACTGCCCTTTTGCGAAATATAGAAGCCAAAGCTAATAACGATTGTGCCTTCGCTACAGGCCTTAAATGTAGCATCTTTATAGCAGATCGTGAACTGTGCAATATCTGCAATCTCCTTTTGGAGATCAGTTCTCAACAAACCCTATGGGACATCCCGTAGGGCATGTTTATCCGTAGGGTTTTTATTGACTTTTCGGAGAAACACAATGTCACTCATTGCTTTCGTTCTTGTTTATGAATACGTTATTGTCGCCGCTGTTGCTGCCATGGTAATGCGTTCATAAGCTGTTTTCATACAAATGACCTCTGCTGGAGGTCTTCTTCAAATGCCTTGTTATCAGGGTTATTGAAGAAGGCCTCCAGCTTTCTAATCGGTTCATTTACTATGAGGATAACGACGATGACAATTTTGACATTTGGTATAGGCTATGCGTATTTAACGGCTGCTGTCTGCGCTGTGCTGGCTATATGGTCAGCATAATTAATTACGCATAAGAAGCAAAGCCGGTACGGGTTGCTAACCTGTACCGGCTTTTTTTTGCTAAAACCTGCTTGAATTTCAGAATCACCCCTGCTATATTTAGTTTAGTATTGTTGTCTGTCACACAGGCACAGTTTGAGCGTTCCGTGGATTGTGCAATGAACGCCAGCCTTGATCTTAAGGCTCTATCCTCCCTCTTCCAGCTTGCCTGGATCTCTTGTTTACACTTACTAAACCCACTGGGAAATATATTCTCCCATTGGGAGCATAGTATTTTTTTGTTTGGGTTATTTTTTTATTAACTCTTTGGAGAAATATTATGTCTCAAAATAATACTGAAAATAACTACTTTGATTTAACTGCACAAGGCATTGGCTATTTGAATCGCGCACGTAAAGTTAGCCCTCAACAGGGTTCACCTTACAACTGTGTTTCAATCGCTGCCCTGCACGGTCAATCTGACAATCCGAATTACACATATTTTGATTGCAAGATTGTTGGCAGCGAGGCTTTGGCTTTTGTCACAGAACACTTTGACACGATTAATGATCGTGACGTTAAAGTTCTGGTGAATTTTAAAGTGGGTGATATGGTAGCGGATTCCTATGAAACCACCTCCGGTGACAATAAAGGAAAACGCAATCATCTAATCAAATCTCGGTTGTTGCGTATTACCTGGGCTAAGGTTGGCGACACTGTCATT
>JAFLJY010000167.1 GCA_022712755.1 Gammaproteobacteria bacterium | reverse complement strand
ATCACTGGGCACGCAAATTATTGCATTCAGCTCACTATTTCTATTTGCGCTACCCTGGCTAGGTTACCGCTATATGGATGAGATGAAGGAGTTTCTGGTTGAAGGTCAGAGTAATGCACAATTGCTTGCTGCCAGAGCCATTGCAACAATCCTTCATAATCGTTCAGATTTGTTCGGCGGCTCTACACTATCATCTTATAATCTCGTTGAAGAAAACTTACTCTACGTTTATCCGCTCGATCATAAACTGGTTATTGATGGTTATGGCAGTGACTGGGATGAGTCGTTGTCGCAGAACAAAGTGTTTAATGCCAAAAGCCATATTCATGAAAAATTCACAGACTCAAAATCAGTCGTTTCTTTTAATTTATTAATGGCTGAATACGATAAATATTTATATGGCTTTCTTAGCGTCAACGATTCCAATGTGGTTTATCGCCACCCTGGCTACGCCAGGCTTGATAGCAGTGACCAGGTACGAATTGAGCTAACAGATAACAACGGAAACAGCAGAAGATATTCATTGCTTACCGAAGCGCCTGGCAATATCAGTGTCTACGAGATGCACGAAAACTGGATAAAACCACATACAGGTGTAGCAGAATATGGCTTAACTGCAATATGGAAAGACACGAGTAAGGGATATGACGTGGAATTTCGACTTCCAAAAAAATGGCTAAATGCTAATCAGAATTTTACGATTAGCGTTGCTGATGTCAATAACAGCGAAGATAGAAAAACTGAAACTGTCGTCACAAGCCTGGCACCTAATGGCAGCGAAACATTAAACAAATTAATTATACGCTCGCCAGAACTCGATAGAATTATAAACGGACTGGGTTATGCCGATACGAATATCTGTATTGTGGATCAATTTTCGCGTGTACGAGTCGTGTTAGGAAAAAATGCTTCACAGAGTAAATTATGTTCATTAACAAATAAAGTGGCACCCGACTTTATTTCAAAAACTTTGATGGGAGACAGTAACGTACAAAGAGTTGTTACTCAGGACGGTGAGACCTTAGTCATCGCCTCTCACCCTGTTTATCAAGATAAAAACATTATGGGAGCCGTTCTCATTGAAAAAAACAGTACGGATATTCTTGCTAATCAGTGGACAGCTCTTACCAATATTATTTTAGCTACTGTCATAGTATTCACAATAGCAGTAGTCGGCCTTGTATTATTCAGCAGCCTGCTGGCGTTCAGAATAAGAAAACTTCAACGTGAGGTGTCTTCTGCTATCGATTCAGATGGCCGTTTAATTAACGAAGTGATCGTCGCCAGCAAAAATGCAGGTGATGAAATTGGCGAATTATCGCGCGGCTTTTCAACACTGTTATCAAAATTAAAAAACTATACCGCTTTTCTGGAAAGCGTACCAGGAACACTTCGACATGAAATATTAAACCCACTTAACACCATAAGCATGTCACTTCAAAAGATGAGCACCGAAAATCAATCTGATACAAAGCTGATTAATAGGGCTAATCAAGCTCTGAGACAACTTGAGCTAATTGTTTTTAGCTTGACAGAAGCCGCACATATTGAAGATGCATTATCGCAGGATGAGAAAGCCGTATTTGATCTGGCAATGTTACTGTCAGAATATGTATCAAATATTAAAACAAAACATATAAATAACGCATTCTCTTATACAGGGCCTGATTCCGGCATTTATATTCGAGCTAACGACTTAAGGATAATACAATTGCTCGACAAAATAAAAGACAATGCTATCGATTTCTCCGCTAAGGACACAGAAATTAATTTTGTATTAAACACCAATCAGTTAAATCAGGTGGTCATCAGCATCGATAATAAAGGCACCTTAATACCTGAAAATATTATCAGTAATTTATGCAACAATATTCTATCTCATAGACAAGCCGCTTCACGAATTCCTCATCTGGGGATTGGCTTATATGTAGCCTCACATATTGCTAAATATAATAAAGGATCGTTAAAAATATTTAATAACAACAATAAAGATGGTGTGTGCGTGATGCTTTTATTTCCACTGGCATCCAATTAAAAGTGGTATTGCAGATAAATGGAATTGTAATTACTGCCACCTTTAATACGACCAAATGCCGAGGCTGATTCAAAGATAGATGAACGATGATGTATGCCAACTCCAAAAAACAAATCATTCATTTCTTTCACACCAAAAATATCGCCCACGCTAAAATCAGCAGTGATATCAATATAGTTCATCAAATTGCTGGAACGATAACCCTTACGATCCATTTCTCTTTGTTCAAGGTTGCTGACTGTTTCGATGTAAGATAGACCTTCAGCCACACCGAGCCGCCAGTGCACAGGCCAGTTAATGTTGTAATACAATTTGATACCTAACACATATTCATTAGTCGGCTGGCTATCATAGATGATGGTGCAATCTGTTACGCCATCACAGGGATTGCTACCAAGTCCAGCAAGTTCAAGGTTATTGATTCCCTGACTAGGTGTCAGTGTCTGACTATGGGGGTCTGAACTGTGATGATAGACATAACCAAGGGTCATATATACATCGAGTGTCTCAACACCAAAAAGACTATCAGATAGCGGGTGACCGTAAAACAGGGATGTTATCTGATTGTCCTGTTCATCATCTTCCCAGTCAAAGGCAAGGATGTCTCCCATGTTCGACGGTGTTGCCCAGCCATGTGCAACACGTATATAAGGTTTGGCTTTAAGTGAAGAAGATTTTTTTCTGGTCTTGTCATTAAAGAAAGCGACGCCAAGATAAACTTCACCGTAGGTACCCTCTTCTATACTGATTGAGTCGCGAGTTTTGCTATCCAATGCCGTTAATTGAGCGCGCCCGATAAGGTAAAAGTTACTAATGACGTGATAGCGAATTTCACTGCCTAATGTCAGATCAAAACCGCTGCCAATCTTGTTATCAATTTTTCCGGGCGGGTTGTCCGGGTCGGTAAAACCATCCAGACCAAAATAATAGTTATTAAAGTCGGCGCTTTTAAAACGTAACGTGGCATAAGGGAATAATTCCCAGGAACCCGATTCCCAATGGTAACGTGCATTCAATGCAGAATAATAACGGCTTTCATCATCAGTCATGATTTCGACGTTTGTTTCAAAATTATTATTGATACGGTATTTTAATTCACCGCCCACATCAAGCGAATTACCCCTGACCAAGTTTTGAAATTCTGCGGGAACATCAAAATAACGATAACGGCCGGTAAGGCTAAATTGCCATTTGTCTTTGTTGTATAACTTTGCGCCACCGGTTAAACCACGAAGAAAAAAGATGTCACCGTCATAGAACAACAATGGAATAACATCTTTGACACGTTCCTCTTTTGCAGGATATGAAATTTTTGCGCTTCGAATACCTATTGCAATACCCCAATCGTTTTCAGGGACTTCATAGGCATGGGCAGACAAAGTAAAGATAAACAAAATGAACGTAGCAAATATATTCTTCATAATAGATTTTATAGAATAAATAGTCATTAGCAATCAGAAGCTGACCATTAATTTAAGGGCTTCTCTAAAAAATTCATGAGTAGACGGTTAGAACTGAATACCCCTCAGCCCCATAATTCCTGATCACTCAAGCAATATTAACCCGGTAATATAAAGCGTTGCATAAGTATTCGCAGTGTGTGCTTTTTAAACTGTCGGTAGCATGGATGCTACCGTCAAGCCTATAGGGATATATTTACGGCATGTTTCAAAAGCACACGCTGCGAATACTTATGCAACGATTAATAACATAGCGGATTATAAGTTAATTACTAAAAAACGAAATGCACTCCCATAAATAAACCGTCATATGCGTAACTAATCTCCTGCTTTTCAATATTATCTTCGATGACAACATCGGCAACAAAACTCATCAGGTCAATAACACCACCGATGTGCCTGCTAAATTTGTATTGCGCATAATTTAACGGCCTTTGCTTTCGGGAAAGCCCACATGCCGTCAAGGATTTTCTGACGGGATTGATACATACACACGGTATAGCTCCAGCCCTCAGTGAGAAGAAGATACTAACACCAATTGTGAAAATACGTGTTATAAATAGGAACCGGAAACATCAACGATTAACCATTAATAATGGCTCACATCACTTACACTTTGCTGATTTTTTTCTTGCTGCTATCAGGCTGTACATCTCTGCCTGATAATTCAAAGCGAATAGAATCGTATGCCATTACCGACACGGTTGAAACCACTCTTGGCAAAGGCCTGCAGGCATCGCGTGACCTGGGCAAAACCCAAGACGGTTTCATCATACTCGGCAAAGGACTCGATGCCTTTGTCGCCAGGACTGCCCTGGCCGAGGCCGCAGAAAAGAGCCTGGATGTGCAGTATTACCTGTATCACAATGACCTTGTTGGCGGCCTGTTTACCGCTATTCTGTTACGCGCTGCTGATCGCGGTGTGCGCGTCAGATTACTGGTTGACGATATGGATATGGAAGACAGAGATCATGGCATTCTTGCCATAGATAATCATCCGAATATCGAGATACGAATATTTAACCCCTTTGATCGAAACTTAAGCAGAGTGCCGCAGTTTGTCACCGGCCTGGGCACGATAACACGGCGTATGCATAACAAGTCATTCACTGCCGATAACGTGGCAACCATCCTTGGTGGGCGAAACATAGGCAACGAGTATTTCGATGCAAACCCGACACTGGAATTTGCTGACCTCGATGTGCTTGCAATGGGTGATGTGGTAAAAGATGTTTCCAGTTCATTTGATCTTTACTGGAACAGCAAGCTGGCCTACCCGGCAACAACACTCATCGATAAACCGATAACTGATGAACAAGCCCTTGGCTTTAGAAACCGGTTTCATGATCTACTCGATGAACAGAAAGAATCCGATTATGTGCAGGCACTGCGAACATCACCGCTGGCGAAAAATATCCGTGAGGATAATATTGAATTCATCTTAGGTGATGCAGTTATCGTCGTGGATCATCCCGACAAGATTACCAGTTCGCGTGACGCCAATGAATTACACCTGGTATCTCAGCTTGCGCCTTACTTTCAAAACCTCGAAAAAGAACTGATCATCATTTCGCCTTACTTTGTACCCGGCAATGAAGGCGTTGAATTTTTTAGAGGGTTGATCGACAGAGGTGTTCGTGTTCGCATACTGACAAATTCCCTGTCATCCAATGATGTTGCTATCGTTCATGCCGGTTATGCAAAATACCGCAAAGCTTTGTTAAAGAGCGGTGTAGAGTTATACGAGATGAATAAAAAACTAACGCGCAAGCAACGTAAAGAAAAAAAAGGTGTCAGTAGTTCTTCAAAGGCTAGCCTGCATGCAAAAGCCTTTATTCTAGATCGCAAAAAAGTCTTTATCGGCTCTCTCAATCTCGACCCTAGATCGTTTTATGAAAACACAGAAATCGGCTTGATCCTAAACTCACCTGAAATAGCCGGAACAATGACAGACACTCTTACCGAAGACATAGGACATCATGCCTTTCGCCTGGAACTGCACACCGATGAAGATGGTTATGAAGAGATACTATGGCATGGTTTTGAGAATGGAAAACCAGTTACTTTTGATGTTGACCCTTACACCAGTTTCTGGCAACGGCTCGGTGTTAATATCATGAGCCTGTTACCGATAGAGTCACAGCTGTAAGTTTCCTGTCATATTATGAAGTTCAAATTACCCACCATTTCTCTGTTATCATTTCTATCGACATTTCTAATGAACGGTACCGTAGTAGCACAGAATTTAGTACCACTACCGGGGTTGAGTGCTATTTCAGATCCAGACATTCAAAATTCAGCCATTGACTTCGTCAACACCACATCTTCACCCGGCCTGGAAGGCGCAACACTTAAGGTTAGCAGTGCAGAGCGAAATTCTGATCAATGGCGATCCAGTCTGGGATTTACCGCAGAGATTACTCTGAGAGATTACATCTTCAATGCTTACTGGGGTCTTGGCCTCGTTGCTGGTTCGTTAACAGACAGGATTCAGCTGGTCGCAGATAATGGTGATCCTGTAACACTCAATCTGAGGCGTGACGTAATTTCTCTACGTGGCTCGCTAGGACTTAGCTTTCCGGTCAATGAACACTTCAAACTACGCCCTGTATTGACACTAGCCGTTTCTGACATGAAAACACAAACAGCAGTCGACGGTCTTCTCGATATTAACAATAAACCAATAACAGCAAATTTTTCTAATAGCGCACAGTTTACATCAACAACCGGATCTATCGATGCCCTCTACTGGTACTGGCGCAATAATTACAAACTGGAAATATCAGGGCATTACAACCTGATCTACACAGACTCATTCAGTAAAGACAACCCAATACTTGATACTCATTCATGGAGCCAGACCGCACTGCTCAAGAGCAGAATTAGCGGGCCGACTTCATTAACAATGCGGGCAAGGCCCTGGCGCTGGCAGGCTTATGCTAACCACACTAATTTCCTTACGCAGGATAAAAAAGCACTTGGTTACACAGGCCTGTTTGAAATTGGCGCAGGAATGGAATGGCAAATTAATGTAAAACCACTGGACTGGTTTGGCTGGCAGTACATCGGCTTTAATGCAGGTGTTATTACCAGCAGAAATGTCGAAGGGTTTAATGTAGGGTTGACAGCACGATGATTAATTTGCGGTTTAAACGAATTATCTATTTCACCATTCTGTTTTTGTCACTAAACAGTTGCGTACAGCCACCAGTTTTCAAAACAGAAGATTATGCACTCATTACATCCAACTATCCGATCGTGTCTATCAATGGTAACAAACTGGAAAAGACTTACAGGCTGGATATTAAAGCAGGTAAAAACACACTGAAAATTATTTACAACACCTATCAATACGATTATTTATGCACATTTACCTGGATAGCAACAGCAGGTACTGCGTATGAGGTAACTGATCAGGAAAACAAGTACCCGCTCACTCTGTATCGGTGGC
This sequence comes from Gammaproteobacteria bacterium, assembly GCA_022712755.1. Taxonomy (GTDB): domain Bacteria; phylum Pseudomonadota; class Gammaproteobacteria; order SZUA-229; family SZUA-229. The sequence goes on along the minus strand of JAFLJY010000167.1, from coordinate 19,993 downwards.
ACAAAAAAAATGATTTATGGGCCATAAGACTAAACCCTGTAGATCCACTGGAATGCACAAAAATAGTAAGCAGTAATTAGCAGGTTCGTGTAATGAAACAAAGTACCAACATCTACTTTGCACTATTTTTTCTCTACCAGTTCATTTTCAAAAAACCCACTTAGTGGTGGAATGGGAAGTTGGCAGCTGGATTATTAATGACTGCTTTAGCTCTATTTTCTGATTAAGGTATTAGTGGCTTGCCAAGGCTTAATTCGACAAACTTGAACTTAATGAATGGGTAGAGCAATGTAAGAACCGCAACGGGCGCTCTGGTCAACCTACGAAATATAACATCATATTAATCGATAACTTGCCGCCTTGTACTGCGCCTGCTTTGAGTAACATTTAGTCATTTTGAGGGTAATTGAGTCCTGCTTGCGGACATTTTCCGCTACACCAGATTTATTGTTTCACACACTCACCTCTTATAAGAAATATTTTTAATTGTATTAAAAATTTGCTCTACACGACTTTGACTTACTTCATCTGTTGGCATGTGGCCTGACACTGCATCTACGAATTGTTTATCTTCAAGCAGTTCTTGAAATCATGTTGCCAACTCATCTACAAGTGCTAACTCAGACTGTCTTACCTCTTCTGCTAATTCCGGCCTTCCGTCCATCACAGCAATCATATCTTCTATGTCATGACTCAAAAGATAATCACCATTACCACGTCCATCAAACGCTTCAAGTTTTGTTATCAAAAAATAAGGTGCTGAGACCATTCGAATATCAACTTTACCAGTCAAGGAAATTATCTCTGCATTAATCATTGCAGCTGTATACCATTTATTACCAAAACCCAAAATATCAGCTTCAGTTGGCATAACATCAAGCGTAACTTTATCTGTAACCCATCGGCATAATGGTGCATCGTCACTAGTGTCTTCTACAAACCCTTGCTGACGTAATCTTTCTGACAATTTATAATAATCTGTTTTAGTTGCAACTTGCACAATAGCATCGACATCTTTCGTAACGCGTATTGGTGCTGCCGCAGCATCTGTTATTAATAAACCGGTTGCACATCCTCCAATAAAGACCATTTCCTCAACTAAATCACCAAGTTGATTTACGGCAAGTAATAATAACTCGATATTTGGATTTTGCGCGTTAACCATAATGTTCCAGCCTTATTTTTAATTCCTTTTTAGCAATCTCCCGCTCCCTGGCCCGACCACCTCTAATGGCATCAACTAATGCTAATAACTGGTAAAGTCCAGAATCATTTTTTGCCGCATACGGTGCTGATTTGTACAAAGGAGAAAACGATTCTCCACGCACTTCGCCTTCAGAATCTGGCCAAACAGGTGGCGGATCATTATCTGCTATAAAATGTGACACCAACGGTTCTACCGCATGCGCAGTAGGCATTCCTCTGCTCAAGCCACTACGCTCAGGTACAAAAACGTATTGAATTCCAAAAGTAAGAAATTCCAGTAAATTTCTAATGATTGGCCTAACTTGCCCTGCTTGTTTGATGGCTAATTTTGCCTTAACAACGCGCTTAGATGCAGCATGAACCTCTGAGGGGCTCATTCCTAATTCTATGGCTATCTTACTGAAAGACCAGTCATTATTTTTGATCGATACCAGTTTCAACAAAAATAAGACATCCTGTGACTTTAGGTGCATAATTATTCTCTGTTCGCGATTTGCGAATAAAGAATAGCAATATACCAATTAAAGTCAAGGTTTACATAAGAATACTATTCACATAACCTCTGCTGTATTCCATATGACTTAAGGATTAGTGACACCAACCTGTATGCATCAGAAAACTAATAGACCTACCATTTCAGGCAGTGAAATCAATGACGAAATTGAAAGTATTAATCATAAGTTAGCCTCATTAGAACTTGAGAAAAAGGCATTAATTGAAAAGCGGGAAGCTCTTCTACAACAGTCATCAAACCCACAAGTCGCTGCGACAGAACTTTCAGTAAATCAAAAGGTTGCGCTTTTTCAAAAATTATTCAGAGGGCGCTCTGATATTTTTGCTAATCGCTGGGAAAATACAAAAGGTCGAAGTGGTTATTCCGTTGCCTGTGATAACGAGTGGGTAAAAGGTATTTGCAACAAACCTAAAACCAAATGTAGCGAATGTTCTAACAGGAAATATAAAGCACTTGATGATCAAATTATTTACGATCATCTGTCAGGAAAACAGGTTATAGGTTTATACCCTCTCCTCATGGATAATACCTGTCATTTACTAGTGGCAGATTTTGATAAAAATGATTGGCAAAAATCGATAGTAGCTTTGGCTAAAGCTTGCATGGGATTTAATATCCCACATGCTATTGAGATATCACGCTCAGGTAACGGCGCTCACCTCTGGTTATTCTTTTCTGAAGCAGTGCTCGCAAAGAACGCTAGACTCTTAGGTTTTGGGCTACTTGATAAAGCAATGGAAATCCATCCTGATTTATCATTCGAATCTTATGACCGCCTATTCCCTAATCAGGATCTGATGCCAGAAGGCGGTTTCGGTAATCTCATTGCACTGCCGCTTCAATACCAGGCAAGACAACAGGGCAACAGCCTGTTTGTTGACATAAACCTGAAACCTTACCATGATCAATGGAAATTTCTATCTCAAGTAAAAAGCATATCTTCAACTCAATTACATAATTTACTCACTCAACTAACACCCTCCTCAGCTACATCTACAAATTCAAAGATAGTAGACAACCGGCCTCCCTGGGAGCAAGGACTTGTACGCAAACGTATACAAATTGATAACTGTCCGGAACAGATCACCATTACATTAGCCAATTACCTTTATAATAAAATCTCAGAACTGCCACCTACCTTAATTGCACGTCTCAAACGTTTAGCAAGCTTTTCTAACCCCGTATTTTTTAAAACACAGGCATTACGATTTTCAACGCATGGGATTCAAGATATATCTCATGTGCTCGTCTAGAACAAGGTTACTTGTTTTTACCTAGAGGATGTTTTGATGAAGTTATAAACTTGTTTAAAGAACAAAATATTACTATCGAGATTGACGACAAACGGCAGCCAGGCAACAAACTCAAAAAATTAAATTTTCTCGGCACGCTAAGAAAAGATCAAATCAAAGCAGTTAATGCCATGACTAAACACAGCATTGGCGTTTTACATGCACCTACCGCTTTCGGTAAGACCGTCGCTGCAATAGGCATTATTGTTAAACGAAAAACAAACACCTTAATACTAACCCACAGCATTCAATTGCTTGAGCAATGGCAGGAACGTTTGAAATCATTTTTGTGCGACACTGACGTTGGAGTCATTGGGGGTGGCAAACGAAAACCAACCGGACAAATAGATATAGCCACATATCAAAGTCTCATTAATAAAAAAGATAATTCTGTCGACCCGATAATTCAGCAATATGGTCAAATTATTATCGATGAGTGCCACCATATTTCCGCTCCACGCTACGAGATGCTACTCAATGAAGCGCACTCAAAATACATACTGGGTTTAACCGCAACACCCGACAGGCAAGACGGACACCAGAAAATTATTTTCATGCTTGCTGGTCCAATTCGACACAAAGTAAAATCGAACCATGCTGAAAAATTTGAACAACAGGTAATTGTAACCAGGCTTTACAGCTCTCCTGCGGTAAATTTATTTAGTACCGAACAAAGACCACGCATTACAGATGTATATCGCTGGCTAACTGAAGATAAAAAACGAACCAAAAAAATTATTACAGATGTCATTACAAAAATATCTGAAGGCAAACATCCGTTAGTATTAACTGAGCGTCGCGAACATGCCGAACAAATTAACAACCTTCTCATCGAAAATAACATTCAAACAGTGATACTTAGAGGAGCAATGCGCGAAAAAGAACGCAAAGCAGCTAATGAACAACTCAGCTCAGCACAAGTAATTGTTGCAACAGGAAAATATGTTGGAGAAGGTTTTGACCTGCCAAAACTCGACACATTGTTTTTAGCACTACCTATCGCCTGGAAAGGCTTATTAGCACAATATGCTGGCAGAATACATCGTGAATCTGAAGGTAAAGATCTGGTTACCATTTATGACTATGTTGATTCGTCCATTCCAATGCTCGAAAGAATGTTCCATAAAAGAGAGAAAGGATATAAAGCCATGGGCTATCAAACATCTTATGTCGACCGCTCGGGGGAATAGCTACATTTTCTGCACTGCTACACATCTAGTTTAGAGAGCAATTTATGGTGCGCGGATACACTTGTAACCATTTGTTTTATAATAGAAACACAAAGAACAAAAAACATACTAAACTTCGACCACTCGATTCTAACCGCATATTACCCAGCACACTTTAGGCTGGAAACAAAAAAACAGCTACCGACAACATCGATAACTGTTTGTTTTATATATGGCGCGCCTGGAAGGATTACTCGGGCTTTCCTGCCCTCACCCCTTCGGGGCCATCCACAAAAGACGTGGATGTTAAAAATCGTTCCCGACGATTTTTTCGAACCGAGTGACGAACAATTCCTTACAAAACAACAAACAATAAAAAAGCCCCACCAAAAACGGGTGGGGCTTTTTATTGGATGGCGCGACTGGAAGGATTCGAACCTCCGACCGCTCGGTTCGTAGCCGAGTACTCTATCCAGCTGAGCTACAGGCGCATTATTTGTCGCTAATGCTGCGAGGACGCATTATCTAGGTTTATAAGGGTTGCGTCAATGTAAATACTTGTTTAACTGAGGGTTCTCGTCAATTTCTCTTGATCCTCTATATTCTTAAATATGTACCAGAAAAACAGGTGCAAACCTATACCATCCCTGCTGTAGTAACGGAGGGATTATTCGGGCTTTCCCTGCCCTCGCCCTGCGGGTCATTCGCAAATGACGCGAATATTAAAAATCGTTCCTGACGATTTTGTATTCCGGGCTTCCTGCCCTCCACCTTTCAGGCCATCAACAAAAAACGCTGATGTTCAAAATCGCTCCCAGCGATTTAGTCGAACAAGGCTTCAAACCAAATCCTCTTGATCCTCTATATTCTTAAATATGCACCAGAAAAACACTGGTGCATATTTAAGAATATGGCGGAGAAAGAGGGATTCGAACCCTCGATAGAGCTATAAACCCTATACACCCTTAGCAGGGGCGCGCCTTCAGCCGCTCGGCCATTTCTCCGTTTTACTTCTAGTTTATATGTAACTGTCAGATTCAGTTTTTACTGAACCAGGCGCACCCCTGTCGGAACTCGCGTTACTCCGGGCTCCTGCCCTACGCCCTTCGGGTGTTTGCATAAAACGCAAACATGCTAAATTGCTCCCGGCAATTTAGTCAGCCGCTCGGCCATTTCTCCGTTTTACTTCTAGTTTTGTTATGTAACTGTTCGGCCTGGCATATACTGAACAAAGGCACACCCCTGTCGGAGCACGCGTTACAAAATCCTTCCTGTATTTTGCCCTGCGGGCCATCAGTAAAATACACTGATGTTCAAAATCGTTCCTGACGATTTTAGTCAGCCGCTCGGCCATTTCTCCCAATATAACTTATGCAATAAAAAAACAGATATGCATCGTCACATCGGGTGCGAAGCATACCTGTTCTCTGTTTACAGGTAAAGCCTTTTAAGCATGCATTTAAACAATCAGCTACGCTGTTCCTTCTGCTTGCTCTGCTTTTATACGTTCGTAAATTTCTTCACGGTGTACAGCAACTTCTTTGGGGGCATTGATGCCTATTCTTACCTGATTACCTTTTACACCAAGCACGGTTACGGTAACTTCATCACCAATCATTAGGGTTTCGCCAACGCGGCGGGTTAATATCAACATTTCCTTTTCTCCATGTTGTATCAATTACAAGAATAAGAGTGATGAACAGCGCGAGAGTTCGGCACACTTATCGTTTGCCCTTTACTTTATACACAGAAGGGTACTGTGTTTTGTTACAGTAATATTACAGATTTTTTAGATGCCCGTCACTATCTAAACCAAATGCTTCATGTAAAGAGCGTACACCCAATTCAAGATATTTTTCAGCAACCACGACTGAGATTTTAATTTCGGATGTGGAGATCATCCGTATGTTAATGTTTTCTTTCGCTAAAGTGTCAAACATGGTGTTTGCGATACCGGCATGTGAGCGCATGCCAACACCAACCAGTGAGATTTTCACGATAGCATCATCACCTTTTACTTTTTTCGCACCCAGGCCTTTCGCTACGGTTTCCAACAATGCGTGTGCGGTTTCATAATCATTGCGATGCACGGTAAAGGTAAAATCCGTGCAGCCGTCTTCGGAGATATTCTGCACAATCATATCAATTTCGATATTTGCCTTGGTCACCGGACCCAATATTTTTGAAGCGACACCGGGCTGGTCGGGTACGCCATTAATGGTTAGTTGTGCTTCATCGCGGTTAAACGCGATACCTGAAATTAACGCCTGTTCCACGTCATCCTCCTCCAGTGCTATAAGTGTACCCTCACCTTCTTCAAAGGCTGACAGCACACGTAATGGGACATTGTATTTACCTGCAAATTCCACGGCGCGAATTTGCAGAACTTTTGAGCCTAAACTGGCCATCTCCAGCATTTCTTCAAAGGTTATATGGTTCAGTTTCCTGGCTTTAGGCTCAACCCGTGGATCGGTGGTATAAACACCGTCTACATCGGTATAAATCTGGCACTCATCGGCATTTAATGCAGCGGCGATGGCGACTGCCGTGGTATCAGAACCACCTCGCCCCAAAGTGGTAATATTGCCATTTTCATCAACACCCTGAAACCCTGCCACCACAACAACACGGCCAGCAGCCAGATCGGCTTTCATTTTTTCACTTTGAATTTCTTTAATGCGTGCCTTGCCATGCACATCATCCGTTACCATACGAATTTGCGCACCGGTGTATGAGCGGGCATCACAACCGCGATCTAGCAGTGCCATGGTTAACAGGGCAATGGTGACTTGCTCTCCAGTGGAAACGATAACATCCATTTCACGCACATGCGGTTTAGCGCTCATCTCTTTAGCAAGCGTAATTAAACGATTGGTTTCGCCACTCATGGCGGAGACAGCAACAACAACTTTATCGCCACTTTTCGCACGTGCTGCGACTTTATCGGCGACATTACCTATTTTTTCGATAGTGCCTACCGAGGTACCACCGTATTTTTGAACAATTAGAGACATGAAATTAAAATGAAGGTTTTATTAAACCCAATAATATAAATAAAAGCGTGAGTATATAAGTTATGGCCCATACTGACAATAAATCATGGCTGGCAACGAATCAATGGCTTAGATAGAAGAAAAAAAGATTTAAGCTGCAAATTAAGGGCTTTTCACGATAACAAAAAGCCCTCAAATTATTCTAATTTTTTCATATATCCATCCTCTCCATCCTTTGGTTCGTTAACAGCACATCCATGTGCTACTGCTGGTTCGTAAACAGTGCATCCATGCACTACTACTCATCAAATCCAGCCAGTTTGTACAGCCTTTTCGCTTCCTCTGGATTTTTTTCTACTCCGACACCATCTTTATACATCATCGCCAATGTTGTAAGTGAGCCGACCAGCCCCTGCTCACCTGCTTTAGTAAACCATTTCACGGCTTGCTCTGCATTTTTTTCTACACACTCACCTTCCATGTACATAAAGCCCAAACCATGCTGCGCTACCGGATGACCCTGCTGCGCCGCCGCACGCATATATTCAACCGCTTTTGCTTCATTGGCGACCACACCTAAACCATTCTGGTACATAATGGCGCAGCGATGTTGTGATTCAGCGTCACCCGCTTCTGCCAGCGGAGCTAAAAATTGCAGTGACTGCTTGAAGTTTTTCGCTTCAAAAGCAGCTATACCGCTGGAAAAACTGGCATCAATGTCACTAATGTCGATGGCTTCACTATTACTGTCTGTTGATTTTTCTATCATAACCACGCCCACAATTAAAAGAATAAGTTTATCACGGCTGTAAATTTGGTCATCATTGTTGTTTATATCAGTACAGGGCTCTGTAAAATCACCCTCCATCTGCACCCTTTTGATCGCCTGCCTGCTGCAGGCAGGTTAACTCCGTAACCCTGCATCTTTACCCCCCCCTCTAAAGAGATACTCTCTGTGCATTCCAATATCAACGCACACCAAGTATAATCTGCGCCCATTAAACGGTAGTATTGACGAAGATACTATTATTTTAAAATCAAAGTTGTAGCCACAGTGGTTTCAACGAGACTTATGTTGGCGAGTCACTTTGGCCTGCCACTAAGATTTAGTCACTAAGATTAAGCCATAAAGGTTTAAAATCGCGAGAGGAACCCAAGATGAATCAAGATTACTATAATGCTGTAACTAAAATGGAAGAAGCTGGTGTTGATCCAGAGTACATTGTAGGCTGGGAAGGCGGTTATGTTTTAAACCCACCTCGTGAAGAGCAACGTGTCACCGATGCTTATGAAGCGGGTTATGAAGACGGTAAAGAAAAAAATACTGATAACTTCAGCAAATGGGCTAAATAAATTTATCTGATATGTAACTAAGTAGTGGCACTTAGATGCGTCATTCACTAACGCTAAGGATAGCGTAGTTACATACACAGTATTTTAGCCATAAAAAAACCGATGCCGGTCATTTGCGCATCGATTTTTTTATGACCAAGTAAAAAACATCAAAAACACATTGCCTTATTGCGCAAGACCTGCCTGCTAAAAAACACAGTGTCGCTTAATTAATGCCAAAGAAACGACAACTATTTTCATAAGCAGCGTTAACGAGCTGTGAGTCTTCCATCCCCATATAATTTGCCACTGATTTTGCTATATGCGGAAGAAAGCAGGGTTCATTTCGACTCTTTTCAAACGGTTTTTGCGGCAGGTCACGCGGCAACAAATAAGGCGCATCGGTTTCCAGCATGATTCTATCTATCGGTATATTCTTAACCGCCTGCTGTAATGATTGCCCTCTGCGTTCATCACATATCCAGCCAGTCACACCTACGTACATATCCAGGCTATTGTAATCATCCACCTCTTCAGCCGTGCCGGTAAAACAATGTGCGACCACTTGCGATAGCTCATTACGACAGCTTTTTACAATGGCAATTAAATCTTTGTGCGCATCTCGCTGATGCAAAAAAATCGGCTTTTTTAAATCAATGGCAATTTCAAGCTGCGCCTCAAAAGCAGTAATTTGCTGCTTACGGGTAGAAAAATTACGATTAAAATCCAGACCACACTCACCGACGGCAACGACATTTTTATGTGCCAACATATCACGTAATTCACTGCCTGTATCACAACAAAAATCGCTAGCATGATGTGGATGCAGACCGACTGTTGCATAACATATTGATTCATACTGCTGCGTTAAACCGATTGCCAGCTCACTATGCTGCGTATTGGTACCAGTAACGACCAATTGCACAACACCTGCCTGCAACGCCCGCTCGACCACCCGCTCAGTGTCTTTTTTAAACGAACTACCGGTTAAATTAACGCCAATATCAATATATTTCTTCATATCCGGTATCATAACAGTCAAATAGATGAAACCACTAGTAGTGGCGCATGGAATGTGCCGTTCACGAACCTAATAGATGGAATGGAATTGAATGAAAATAAACCCTACCAGAAAAACATCGATCGCCGTTGTCTGTTTTTCAAACTTGCGTCTGCAACAGGCGAAAGATTTTTGCCAGATAAACCAACTGCCGTTATTGAAGAAAAAGAGTGATGACTATGCACTGCAACTTTTATTTTTTGATGACTTGATCGAATTATTTGACCAACAGTTAAACACCACCATCTCTATTGATTTTATTAAAGGTTCACTGGCACACCGCCAGCAATTTGGTGGCGGTCGTGGACAGGCAATCGCTAAAGCAGTGGGTTTAAAATCAGGTGTTACACCCCGTATTCTGGATGTAACGGCAGGTCTTGCTGGCGACGCATTTGTGCTGGCCACACTCGGTTGTCCTGTCACTCTTATTGAACGTTCCAGCATTTTATTCTGTCTGCTTGAAAATGCTTTTGATCGAGCATCACTGAATGAAAAGTTTCAACCTATATTAAAACAGGGCTTTAACATTATAAATCATGACGCCAATAACTATATCACCGAACAGCTAAGTACCAGCGACAATGCCCCTGATGTTATTTACATTGACCCGATGTACCCTGAGCGAAAAAAATCGGCTTTAGTCAAAAAAGACATGCAGATTTTACAGCGACTGCATGACAACGATGACGATGCATCTGAATTGTTAAACAACGCTTTATTATTTGCTAAAAAAAGGGTAGTGGTAAAACGCCCTGTTCATGCTGAAACGCTCAATAAAAAAGCGCCTAACACCTGTATAAAAAGTAAAAAAACAAGGTATGATATTTATACGATTGAAAAAATGTAACGCAAAGGCATTAATCGTTACATAAGTATCTTCACAGTGTGTACTGTTTGAGACTGTCGGTAGCATGAATGCTACCGTCAAGCCCCGATTTTGCAAACATGAGGACGTATTTACGGCGTGTCTCATAAGTACACACTGTGAAGATACTTATGCAACGATTAATAACTACTCAATCTCTAAAATTATTAAACTGCAACGGCAGATCAATATCTGAACCTTTAAGATAAGCCATTACCGCCTGCAGATCATCACGTTTTTTACCTGTGACACGCACCTGTTCACCCTGAATTGCAGCCTGCACCTTAAATTTCTGCTCTTTAATCATTTTGGTGATTTTTTTAGCGTCTTCTTTATCAATACCATGTTTTACGGTAATTGTTTGATAAGCACGTAAACCTCTTTCATCAACCTTGCCACGATCCAGACAGCGGTTATCAATGCCGCGTTTGGATAACTTGTTTACCATAATGTCACGCATTTGTTTTAGTTGAAAATCACTGCCTGCTTCAAACTGCATTTCATATTCTTTTAAAGTGACTTTTGCATCACTGCCTTTAAAATCGAAACGGTTTTTAATCTCACGATTCATCTGGTCAACTGCGTTGGTTAACTCATGGCTATCGACTTCGGCTACAATATCAAAAGATGGCATGTAATTTCTCCGTTAATTCATTAGAATAAATAAGCTGATTATATTACGACTCACACAAAAACTTCTAAGTAACTTCATTTTAGAAAAAACTTTACATGGATAGACAGGATAAACAGGATAAACAGGATTTTTTATTTTATTTATCCTGTAAATCCTGTAAATCCTGTCTATCCATGTAAATAATTAATTGTTTGTATGATAAAGCACTGCAAAAGTTACTTGTAGATGAGCAAACGAGGCGGACTATGATACTAAATGAGGATAAAAAATGATTAATTTAATCATCGCTTTCGGTGCTTTTAACGCCTTTCTCGCTGTTGGCGCAGGGGCTTTTGCCGCACACGGTCTAAAGGATGTGCTCTCACCTGAATACCTGGCTGTGTTTAAAACTGCCGCCGATTATCAATTAATTCACGGTATTGGTTTGGTATTAATCGGCGCACTATGTAAACACAAAACCAACCGCTGGCTCTACACTGCTGCAATCTTTATGTTTATTGGCATTATTTTATTTAGCGGCAGTCTCTATGCACTAACATTAAGCAGTATAAAAATGCTGGGCATTATCACACCCTTTGGTGGTGTTTGTTTTTTAATCGCCTGGTTAATAACAGGCTTTAATTTCTTACTCAGAAAAGAATAGAAATGCTCAATTAGTTAACGCGGGTTTTTTTTACCCTGAATGGCCGAACAGATTCCACGAATAATACTCACTTCTCTTTGCGTGGTTTCTGCACGACTGAACAACCCCGTTAATCGCCGCATCATCACATCCGGGTTTTTGCTACCAAAAAAACCCAGATGATCTAGCGATTCACGAATATGACCGTACATGCCTTCGAGTTGCGTTGCATTCGCCAGGGTATCATAACGATGTTTACTGCCTTTCACCATTGTTGTTTTTACCTGTACCAACGCCTGACGAAATTCATAACAAACCACCTGCACTGCAGCAGCAATATTTAATGAACTAAATTCAGGATTGGTTGGAATGTGCAACAGTACATTACATTTTTCCATTTGTTCATTGGTCAGGCCATTGGTCTCATTACCAAAAACAATAGCAATATCACCCTGCCCTAACTTCTCAAGGGCATTTTCCACACATTCTCGAGGTTCAAGAATCGGCCATTCAATAGTTCTTAGTCTGGCACTGGTTCCCGCTACCCAGACACAACCCGATATGGCTTCACTTAAATCATCAACTACCACAGCAGCATCCAGAATATCAACCGCGCCAACTGAACGACTAATGGCTTCAAGAGAGGGATATTCCTTAGGCTCAACCAGATACAGTCGAGTCAGCCCCATATTTTTCATGGCACGCGCCGCTGCACCGATATTGCCTGGATGCGAGGTATTCACCATGACGATGCGTATTTTATTGAGTAGTGGAGGATTTGCCTGCTGTGTCATGGCGCGTATTCTGCTATGCTACGCGCCAAATTGACACTGTTAATTTACTTATTTATGCTCCATTTATTAATCAACGTTCTTTAAAAATATAATTATGCAAGCAATGGTAAATATCGCAGTTCGCGCTGCACGTGCTGCTGGCGACATTATTGTCCGCAACATGGATCGACTCGATCGCCTCAAAATTGTCACCAAACAAAATAATGATTTTGTCAGCAATGTGGATCACATGGCTGAAGAAATTATTATCGCCACCATAAAAGAGGCCTACCCGGATCATGGCATTCTTGCTGAAGAAAGCGGAATCCAGGCGAAAGATTCAGAATTTCAGTGGATTATCGACCCGCTTGATGGCACCACAAACTATTTACATGGTTTCCCACAGTTTGCCGTTTCCATTGCGCTAAAACACAAAAACCGTCTGGAGGCGGGTGTTATCTACGACCCGCTATCACAGGAGTTATTCACCGCGTCACGTGGTAACGGCGCCATGCTTAACGATAAAAAAATTCGTGTAACTAATCACAAAGGGCTGGAAAACGCCTTACTGGGTACCGGTTTCCCTTACTATGACCAGAGTTATCTGGATGTCTACCTGGAAACTATGAAAGAACTGATGCAGAGAACAGCAGGTATCAGACGACCGGGATCAGCCGCACTCGACCTTGCATGGTTAGCCGCTGGACGCATAGACGGTTTCTGGGAATTCAACCTGAAAGCCTGGGATATCGCTGCTGGCGCACTGATTATTAGAGAAGCCGGTGGCATTGTCAGCGACTTTGAAAACAAAGATGGTTATCTGGAAAGTGGTGACATTATTGCTGCTGCACCTAAAGTTTTTCCTGAGATGATACGAATCATTCAGCAGAAAGTTGCTAACAGCAATTACCTGAAGCGCTAGTTTGTACTAACTCAAACCAATCTTGCAGTGCACAACCGATACTTAGCGAAAGTTATAGGTTGTATGTTTTAAGTTAAAAACGTTATTCCATCCACTCCATCCTTTGGTTCGTTAACAGCACATCCATGTGCTACTACTGGTTCGAAAACGCCACATCCATGTGGCACTGCTCCATCCTTTGGTTCGTAAACGGCACATCCGTGTGCCACTACTCCACGAATAGCGCTAAAAAAACAAAAGCTTATTTTAACCACATATAAGCAACTTAATACATACAACATACAACTTATAACTTATAACTTCCGCTAATGACCGACTTCAGACTACCAGACCTTTATAACGCTTCACTGTTTTTCAGCCCACTCTGACTTTGTGTAGGCTTTAATAGTCAACGCATGAATCGCTCCACTTTGAATAAACTCATTCACCAGCGCATAAACCATTTTCTGTTCTGCCACCATGGTTTTACCTTCAAACTCATCTGACACCACGATTGCGGTATACTTGCTGCCATCTGCGGTTACTAACGCTTCACAGTCATTAATACCCGCTTCGATAATACTTTTTACTTCACTTGTTTCCATTGTATCCTCTAAAAAATATAACAAAAAATAATGGCGATATGGTACATCGTCTATGAGCTTTTGACACCCTACTTTCTATAATGAATCACTATGTTTAACCGAATCATTCTATTGTGCCGCCCCGGTTTTGAAAAAGAATGTGCTGGCGAAATTATGGAGCAGGCAAATTTACAGTCGTTCCCCGCTTACATTCAAACAAACGAAGACTCCGCTTATGTGTCACTGGTTAGCAGTAATGAATTAAATACCCGTGAATTAATAACAAAAATTAATTTTCGACAGTTAATTTTCACCCGCCAGTGGTTAGCTACCAGCAAAAACAGCCTCAGTTTGCCTGAAACAAACCGGCTGTCAGATATTTTAAATACGATTAACACGTTTAACGAAACCTTTTATGATGTGGAGCTGGATTATGCCGATACCAATGAAGGTAAATCACTGAGCAAATTTTGCAAACAGTTCAAACCACACCTGGTTAATGCACTAAAAAAGCATCATTTATTATCTGCACATTCACGCTGGCGTTTGTTTCTGTTTTTTACCGACTCACTGAATGTCAGCATCGGTATCTCAGCAGTCGATAATAGCGCACCGGATAGTATGGGCATACCTCGATTAAAAATGCCCGGTTCGGCACCCAGCCGCTCGACCTTAAAACTGGAAGAAGCTATCCACTGGTTTTTGCCAGCAACACAACAAACACAATTGATTAGAAACGGCATGAGCGTTGTCGATCTGGGCGCGGCTCCGGGCGGCTGGACATGGCAATTTGTTAAGCGTGACTGTCTGGTCACCGCCATAGATAACGGGCCAATGCAGAAAGAATTGATGCAAACCGGCATGGTCGAACACCTGCAAACTGATGCTTTTACTTATGCACCAAAGAAAAAAGTCGACTGGTTAGTCTGCGACATGGCAGAAAGACCATTACATGTCAGTCGTTTAATCGCACGCTGGTTTACCAATAAACAATGTGAAAATGCCATCTTTAATTTAAAACTGCCCATGAAAAAACGTCTGGCTACGGTACATGAATGCATTGACCTGCTTCAGCAGAAACTTACCGAAGCAAACATCAAACACACTATTGCGGCTAAACAGCTGTATCACGATCGCGAAGAAATTACTGTTTGTATATTAATCACAACAAAACTTTTCCATAAAAACACTAAAAAAAAATTTCCACAGATGAACGCAGATGAACGCAGATATAATAAACTTTAAAAGCTTTCATCTGTGTTCATCTGTGGAAAACCTTCTTGTTTTTTTAAGTTCGACAACTGACCTAACATTTGCTCAAATACAAACAACTTAACCCATATCAACAAAAACTATGCAAAGCAAAGCCCTGAAACCCGAAGAATATTTTATTAAAGACGAACCTTATTACCAGTCAGTTGGTGATGAAATTAAAATTTTTGAAGCTGCCTATAAACAAAAATTACCCATTCTATTAAAAGGCCCCACTGGTTGTGGCAAAACACGTTTTATGGAGCACATGGCGTGGCGTTTAAAACGTCCCTTGATTACCGTTTCCTGCCACGACGATTTAACCGCATCCGATCTGGTTGGTCGGTTTTTAATATCCGGTGGTGAAACCGTCTGGGTTGATGGCCCTTTAGCGCGTTCGGTTCGTAATGGCGCAATCTGTTACCTGGATGAAATTGTCGAAGCCCGCAAAGACACCACCGTCGTCATCCACCCTTTGGCAGATGACCGCCGTGTTTTACCGATGGAAAAAGTGGGTGAAATTATCGAAGCCACGCCCGATTTCTGTCTGGCCATTTCCTATAATCCCGGTTATCAAAGTGTGATGAAGGACTTAAAACAAAGTACCCGACAGCGCTTTGTTGCCCTTGAGTTTGACTACCCCGATGCCGCTTTAGAAGCCCAAATTATTGTTAAAGAAACCGCTATTGATCTGGCAACCGCACATCAACTGGTTAAATTCGCACACATGACACGTGATCTGAAAGGCAGTGGGCTGGATGAAGGCGCATCAACTCGCCTGCTGGTACATGCGGCAAAGCTGATTCATGAAGATATAGCGCCGGTTACCGCCTGCAAAACTGCAATATCACAAGCCCTGACAGACGATTCAGACATGTTGAACGCAATGAACGAATTGTCTTCTTCTTTATTCTAAATAGTATGTCAGGTCAGAAACTTACTTTAGAAGAAATCATTGCTGTTTTCGATATTTGTTTTGAAGTTGAATTTTCATTTATCAAAAGTGAAGAACCCGCTCAACTCATTGTTAAACAAAGCCGTAGTAACCAGGATTTCATTCTCAATTTAACCAAACGCATAGCCGCCACCAACCAGGAGCTGGCTTTTCAATTTGCGATGAACTCCAGCAAAGCACTAGCAGCCATGGATCAGCACATGGTCAAAGCCTGGGCCATGACCGCAACCGATAATTACGATCAAAAAGGCCTGTTCCCGGCAATGACGGTGATTCGTGAGCTGGATAATTTTGTACACACCGCTCACATCAATGCCTGCGGTGCCGTCCTGGAAGAAGAGATATCGGTTCTTCTTCCTTTTGCTCAAGGTCTATCGGGTAGAAAACTAAAAATAGTTGAGGCAACGGACAGCCAGACATACACCGATACTGAGACCCTTTTTCTACCCGCAATTACCGCCTTATTAGAAGAGTCTAAAGATAATTTTTTAATCTATAAAGCCAGTGTTGCGTTTCTTTGGGCGCAGATACAATGCGGCACTTTTCGTGTTCAACTCGATCCTGCACTGAATAAACAGCTGTTCGTAAGCGACTATACCGAATCACATACACAAAAGTTCCTTGCCCTTGAAGCAGTTCGACTCGAAGCCTACATCAAACGTGAATTGCCAGGTTTATACCGCGACATGCAAATGCTCAAGCAAAAAACCGGCGAGCACTCCGAACTATCAGATGACTGGAAACAGGTAACAAAAAAACTAACAAACATAAAAGCCAGTGTTGAAGATACCCTGCACTGTTTAAACTTGATTGATGATAACGACTGCCCTGCCCCTTGCTGTTATCAGGGCACCTTAAAGCTCGACAAAGTCGATGCCGTCATGCAAAAGCGTATCAAAAAAGAAAAAGCTTATTTCCGCGTTGCCTTAAGCGAGCTTGCTATTGATGCGAAGAAAAATGACACGGACGATGCCGTCGAAACAGAAATCGATAGCAACAAAAAGTTTAATGTTAAACCCCGTGTCCATGAACAAACGGATGTCAGTGGCGTTATCGAACTAGAACTTGATGGCGAGCTGATGCCTCTGCCTGAGCACGTAAAACAGCTAATAACCTCTATCATTGTTGACTTTGGCGAAATCCCACCCGAGCATTTATATGCTGCCGGACCGGGCGAATATGATTTAAAAAAATATGACGAAAAACAACTGGATCCTAATGATGTCTGGCAAGGCACTTATCACGAAGAAGGTGCCGAATTATATAACGAATGGAATTTTAAACGTCAGCATTATCATAAAAGCTGGTGCGTATTACGTGAACTTGAAATCAAACCGGTATATGACGACTTTGTAGAAACCACACTGGACAAGTATAAGGGACTGTTAAAAAGCCTGCGCCACACCTTTGAAATATTACGTGGCGAAGACAAATTACTCAAACGACAGGTTTATGGTGATGACATAGATATCGATGCTTTGGTCGAAGCCTGGGGCGATGCAAAAAGTGGCATGGAAATGACTAACCGTGTGTTCACCAAAAAGCACAAGGTCGAACGCAATGTTGCAGTTATTTTTATGGTGGACATGAGTGGCTCAACCAAAGGCTGGATAAACGATGCCGAACGTGAATCACTCATTTTACTTAGTGAAGTGCTGCAAATATTAGGCGATCGTTTTGCTATTTATGGCTTTTCCGGTATGACTAGAAAACGTTGCGAGAGTTACAAAATAAAGGCGTTCGATGAAGACTATAACGAAGAAATAAAAGGCCGCATCGCCAATATAAAACCTCAGGACTACACCCGAATGGGTGTTTTCATTCGCCACATGACACGCCTGTTTAGTGAAGTCGATGCGTCAACAAAACTACTGATTACGCTATCGGATGGCAAACCGGATGATTACGATACTTATCGTGGTGAATACGGTGTCGAAGATACCCGTCAGGCACTATACGAAGCACACCGTGATGGCATTCATTCATACTGTATAACGATAGATGAACAGGCGCGTGACTATTTACCGCATATGTATGGTGCCGCTAATTATTCTGTGATTAGTGATGTGGCGCAACTGCCGCTTAAAGTGTCTGATATTTATCGAAGACTTACGACTTAAACAAACTGAAAAAATTTATCCACAGATAAACGCAGATAAAAATAATGATTTTATTTTCAAAAGAATAATATCTTACTATCTGCTTTATCTGCTTTATCTGTGGATAAATTAAAAAAGGAATAAACCATGATCAACACTATCTACTGGTACGACTACGAAACCTTCGGCATCGACCCGCGTTATGATCGGCTGGCACAATTCGCCGGTATTCGAACTGATGAAGACTTAAACATCATCAGCGACCCGTTGACGCTTTATTGCAAACCTGCTGATGATTGCCTGCCTGACCCACATGCCTGTTTAATCACCGGTATTACCCCGCAAAAAGCCCTTGCCGATGGTATTAACGAAGTCGAGTTTATCACCACCATCCATAAAGAATTTTCCACACCCAATACCTGTGTTGCCGGTTATAACAACATTCGTTTTGATGATGAATTTACCCGCAACGCCCTGTATCGGAATTTTTTCAATGCCTATGCACATGAATGGCAACACGGAAATTCACGTTGGGACATTATCGACACAGTGCGCTTAACCCGCGCTTTACGACCCGATGCTATTAACTGGCCCGAGCAAGATGGTCGCCCCAGTATACGCCTGGAATTGCTCACTAAAGCCAACAACATCAAACACGAAGCTGCGCATGATGCGATGTCGGATGTTTATGCCACCATCGCTGTCGCTAAACTGATTAAAGAAAAACAGCCGCGCCTGTATAACTATATATATAGTATGCGTAAAAAAGGCGAAGTCATTAAACAAATCAACCTACGTACCCGAGAAGCTATTCTTCATGTTTCTTCACGCTACTCTGCGACACGTGGTGCGATTGCCATGGTGATGCCGATTTGCCAGCATCCGGTCAATAAAAACGGCTTTATCATGTACGACCTGAACATTCACCCTGAAGATTTTTTTACCGCCGATGTGGATGAAATGGCGGCCAGATTATACACACCCGCTGCCGAACTACCCGATGGCGTGAAACGTATCCCACTAAAACAGATCCACATTAATAAATGTCCGGTTATTGTGCCCTTGAAAACCATGGACGATGAAGCAGCGAAGCGACTTAATATCAATGTTGAAACCTGCCAGACCCATCGTGAACTCATTCTGCAACATATCGAAGAATTTGCACAGAAAACCGCCGCCGTTTTTCAACAAAGTGATTTTCCCGAAGTGAGTGACCCGGACGGTCAGTTATATTCCGGTGGTTTTTTCAGTCGCGATGACAGCCAACGAATCGACAGCATACGAAATACCTCTGCCAACAAGCTTGCCAACCTGCATTTTAATTTTGATGATGCACGTTTAAAAGAAATGTTATTTCGTTACCGAGCCAGAAATTTTTTGGAAACACTAAATGACGAAGAACGTCAACAATGGAATGACTATCGACAGGATAAATTTAGCAATCCAGCCACCTCAAATCGTACCTTTAACCAGTTTTTAGCTGAAATCGAAGCCATTCAACAGTCAGAGAATACCATTGGCAGCCAATTAGTACTGCTAGAAGACCTGCTTGAATACGCAGAATCAATAAATTATCAGGAATAATCTACCACGCAAGTCCCGAGCAGTGGCAGCAATGGCACATGGAAGTGCCGTTCACGAACCAAAGGATGGACATTGATGTGGCGATTGCGAACCAGTAGTAACACATGGATGTGTTGTTATGTCCGTCCTTTGGTTCGTTAACGGCACATCCGTGTGCCA
>JAFLJY010000166.1 GCA_022712755.1 Gammaproteobacteria bacterium | reverse complement strand
CGCTCTTCCGATCTAAACCAAATAAACTCAAGCTAAACAAGCTAATAGCCCCACTGCCAGATTCAGCAATACTTCTAGTCGGATCTAACGGGAAAGCGTCATCCTGGTCAAGCACACCATCATTATCATCGTCAGTGTCAGCAATATTCCCTATACCATCATTATCTGTATCCGTATTCTCAGATGGGTCTAATGGGAAAGCATCGACCTGGTCTGACACACCATCGCCATCATCATCAGGATCAGCATTATTGCCTATGCCATCGTTATCAGTATCAACACTTTCAGCGGGGTCTAGTGGGAAGGCATCAACATTATCGTTAATACCATCATTATCATCATCACTGTCACAGGCATCACCCTGACCATCATCGTCAGTATCAGTCTGCCTGGCATTAGCTAGCGCTGGACAATTGTCGACACCATCACCAATACCATCAATATCAGAATCTACAACCAGGGCAAGCTGCCAGGCCAGTGCATAATCCCATTCAAATTGACTTTGACCTGCCTTAACAGTGACCTGGAGCAGGTAATTTTTATTCTTTGGCAAGTCAGTCCAGATGGATTCAGAATTATTAATGGTACTGCTTGAATCAACTATAAGCACCTGCCCACTTGTTACGTCGTATAATGTGAGATCAAGATCGTAAAATTCTGCAGTGCCCGAAAAAAAGGGATCTTCACCACCCTTTATATTTATATTCCAGGCAAGCGTTGCAGAAAGAAAACTACCACCACTGTCAGTATTAAAGTAATAACTTGCTGTGATATTACTACTGCTGCCTCCGCCAAATGAAGGGTCATAGTCGAATCCCGTATCAGCAATTAAACCACTGCCACCCGCATCATCTTCATCACTATTTTGTTCGCCAGCAATGATTATATTGTAGCTATTTTGAATATTTAACTGCCCTGCGCCATAACGTATATCCAGTCCATTAGCTGTTTGATTGGCAGCATTGGCGCGATAATCGGTGATATCGTTGCCAGTAGTATTATTTGTAATACGCTTGGCACCGGCCATAAGCACTGACTTGATGACCTCAGAACGCTCAGTATTGTAAATCGTATCGCCATGGCGGTTTGTCGTAAATGTTTCTATCGGATCATTAGCCAGACCGGGACTGGATTGGGATGTTTCGATTAACAGAGAAGCCGCAGAGGAAATTAACCCTGTTGCAGCACTAGATGAGTTCAATGGAGCGACAATTTCTGGACGTACGCGACCTGACACATAATCTCCATCTAATTGATTTGTACCATAGCCATTAAGGCCATCGGATTTACCAACCGCGATAACATTAAATGCCCCGCTTAATAATGAAGAATTCGGGCTGAAGCTGTTTTTGACACCAACACACATTACCATTTCATCTGTATCCACGACCCAGTCTGCACGCCTTAGCAGTTCTGCATCAGCAGCGCCTAAACTACTTATCCAGCTAGAATTCGAGACCCGGTCTGGCGTAATTAAGGGTTTATTCGCATCAAATAGTAAATAACCGCTTAACAACCAGCTATCAGCCAGGTAGGCATTAATCGTTTTTATACCTGGAGCGATAGAAGTGATATTGCCGTAAATATACATGCCAACAGATGTTGCATGGCCTGAATAAGTTCCGGTCGTTAGATTACTTTTGTCTGTGATTGTTTTAGCGGAAAACTGCGTGTTGGTATCGTCAGGCAAGTACACCGCTATGCTGGGTGTCAATGGATTATTGTCATCATCAAAATATGATTCGGCTGCTTCAACATGCATTACCGGAACATTGTTTCCCGTTGGGATGTTGCCGCCTAGCTGTGCCTGTAGAGCCGTAAAACCGATGTCATCCTTGTAATCAGCCATTACCGCCTGGTTATAACACAGTAGCAGTAATGCAAAAAAGGGGATTAGCCGTGCAGGCATTCAAGTTTTACCGATAAAATTAGAAGTGTGCCGATGGTAAAGCATATGTGCAGGTGTTTCCCAATATTATTAATTGTCTCGAAAGTATTGGCAGTTCTGTCTATACAGCCGTCTGTGGTCATGGATGACCACAGTCGAGCGACACATGGATGTGCTTGAGCATGCTGTAGAGATAGGACTGCCAATACTTTCGAGACAATTAATACCATACGCGTAAGATAGATAACATGAAGCAATATTTAAGCCAGTAAAGTAAAAACCCACGTTTTTAGAACGTGGGTTTTTACCTTATATTAACAGCTCTATTGAGTTCGTGCATATCCGGCACTACTTTACCAGCAGTTTGCGTAGCGAATCCATCCTGTCATCAACCTTATCTTCAGGCACAAAACGCTGCGGGTTGTCTATTTTATAAATACCTTTTTGCGGACTAACTTCGCGTAGAAACCACAGGCCTTTTTGTCCGGGATGAAAAAATATATCATCGCTTTTGCGTATAAGGCTTTCTGATTGAGGGAGTTGTAAAAATATCACTTCACGCTGATTTCCTTTTAGCGTCCTGTCGACTTGCAGTACACCAGGATGCAAGATCTCGCCATTCACCTTCAGGCCTGCCTCAGCTTTGCCTATATAGGTAGCCATAACGATCAACGGGGAACGCTCAACCAGTTCAGCATCTGTCATTTTAGCCCACATAGCCTGAACGCTTCCTGTACCGGTCAGTGCGACAAGCAGGAGCGCCAGTGCTGCCATGTAAACAGGGGCATGACTCTTTGTACCATGGCTCTCAATACCAGGGGGCGGTAGCATAGCATTCGCCCTCAGGCTAAATTCAGGTGAATGCTCATCCCCTACTCTGTTTGCGACGGAAGAATCCAAGTACGCCAATACCAGACAGGAAAAGCAAGGCAGCACCCGGCAGTGGCACGGGTGCAATCGATGAACCATAAATAGACTGAATACCAGCAATATCATCCGCTCCAAGTGTTCTATCCACACCGCTGTAGCTGGGAAACATAGTCGCGTTTGTATCAGTAAGGTTGTGACCCAGCCCCAAAGAATGACCCAGCTCGTGCAGTATCACCGTGTGCAGATCCAGAGTACCGTTAGTGCCATCGCCCCAGTTTTCACTGTTGTCAATATGCATATCACCCGCTATTGTTCCAGTAGAGCCAAATATCGATGCTGTACCCGGTTGAAACGCATGCGCCAAAACATTAGATTGGCCATCCATGAAGATCGCGCCAATACGTATATCACCAAGGTGACCTCCATTTGCCTCCGTGGCACCAAATCCTACATTACCGTCCGCGACCTGGCCAAGATTGATAAATCCGGAAACGCTCGCCCAGATATCCATGGCATTGTCGATGATAGCTACAATTGCGGCTAAAGTAAAAAAACCAGAACCCAGTAAGGCAATATCAGTGGTAGAAGCACTACCATGTGGATCATTCCCGGAAGCATCTGAAAGACCTGCACCCATGATACTCCAGGTTGCGCCACCCGCTGCCGGAAACCCGCCAACTCTGGCAGTATTCGCCCCTGGATCCCATG
>JAFLJY010000165.1 GCA_022712755.1 Gammaproteobacteria bacterium | reverse complement strand
ATTACGTATTCTAGGCATGCCATCGATGCGCGAATTAATGCGCGTACCCGTGTTCAACATCTGTAGCGCTACCGGCTGGGGTTTAACCAATGAAAGCCGCAAAATTATGCGTGATGGCCTGACACCTCAAACTAAAAAGTTTTTAGATTCTGGTGGTCGCGGCGGTGTTTTCAAAAATGGTGACTTACACCATCCACACATGTCATTCACTGACGGCACTTACGATGGTCGTTACCTGTTTATGAACGACAAAGCCAACACACGTGTCGCTC
Organism: Gammaproteobacteria bacterium; assembly: GCA_022712755.1. GTDB lineage: Bacteria > Pseudomonadota > Gammaproteobacteria > SZUA-229 > SZUA-229. The sequence goes on along the minus strand of JAFLJY010000165.1, from coordinate 6,613 downwards.
GTGTACGTTGTGATGTCATGAAATGTGACAAGATAATCGAAATCCCCAATGCGCACAATATTCATGGCTTGCGTCCGCAAAAATACCCGCGTACCGGCTATGTTTTTGCCAACGGCGAGGCACGTGTACCCGTTCCAAATGACGGCAGTGTACTTGATGACCCTAAAAAATATCGTGCGATTTTTACCGCGATTGACGGTGACACCATGGAAATCTCATGGCAGGTTATGGTTAGCGGTAACCTGGATAACTGTGACGCAGACTATCAGGGTAAGTACGCTTTTTCCACTTGCTACAATAGTGAAGAAGCCACCAATCTGGCAGGAAAGATAGCCAATGAGCGTGACTGGGCAGTGGTATTTGACATCAAAGCCATTGAAGCCGGTGTTAAAGCTGGCGACTACCAGACAATTAATGGTGTAAAAGTACTAGATGGTCGCAAAGATAACGGCTCAAAATACACCCGTTATATTCCTGTGCCTAATAGTCCTCATGGTTGTAATACCGCACCTGATGGCATTCATGTTGTATTCAACGGCAAATTGTCTCCTACTGTGACGATCATTGACGTTAGAAAACTGCCTGACCTGTTCAATGATAAAATCAAACCTCGTGACACTGTAGTCGCTGAGCCTGAGCTGGGTTTAGGTCCTCTGCATACCGCGTTTGATAACAAAGGTAATGCTTTCACTACACTGTTCCTGGATAGCCAGGCAGTCAAATGGAACATTCAAAAAGCTGTTGATGCCTACGCAGGCAAAAAAGTGAACCCTATTATAGAAAAAATCGATGTTCACTATCAGCCCGGCCATAATCACACCTCTATGGGTGAAACCAAAGAAGCTGATGGGCAGTGGCTGGTCTCTCTTAACAAATTCTCCAAGGATAGATTCATAAACGTGGGTCCACTGAAGCCAGAGAATGAACAACTGATCGATATTTCTGGCGATAAAATGAAACTGGTACATGACGGCCCTGCATTCGCCGAACCGCATGACATCATCATTGTACGCTCTGATATCGTCAACCCCGATTCAACCTGGACTCGAGGTGATCGCATGTGGGCTGACACCAGCGCGCAGGCGAAGAAGGATGGCATTAATCTGACTACGGATACCAAAGTGATACGCGACGGCAACAAGGTACGTGTTTATATGTGGACCGTTGCCCCTAGCTTCAGCCTGGAAAAATTCACCATAAAACAGGGTGATGAAGTCACTGTTATTGTTACTAATAATGATACCATTGATGATCTGACGCATGGTTTTACCATGTCAAATCACGGTGTTGTCATGGAAGTTGGGCCACAGCAAACATCGTCAATCACCTTTACTGCTGATCGTGCGGGTGTTTACTGGTTCTATTGTCAGTGGTTCTGTCATGCCTTGCACATGGAAATGGCCGGCCGTATGATCGTTGAGCCTGCTTAATGTTCATAGAGCACAAGTAACTTGTTAGTTGAACTACAAAATAATAGCCCGTCTGTCATCCCCGGATTACCCGGCAAACTGGCAGCCGGGCTATTATTTTGTTTATTATCTTTTTCCTTTTCCGCAAACGCTAAGCAATGGCAGGTAAACCCTGGCAATGGTACACTGCAAGCGGCTATTGATACCGCTCAAGCTGGTGATACCCTGCTTTTAACTTCAGGAATTTATACCGGTTCAGTGGATATCCACCAGAGCCTGACTTTAACAGGTACCGCCTCTAATAATTCTAATATTAAGAATGGCGACACCATCATTGATGGCGAAGGTACATCACACGTCATCAACATATCCGCTCCCGATGTAACAATCAAAGGCTTAAGCATCCTGAATTCTGGTGACGTTCTGGAAGATGAAAACAGCGGAATTTTTATCACCGATAAAGGTGAGCGCACACATATCGAAGCCAGTTTTTTTGAACATAACCTGATTGGCATTTACGTAAAAGGCGCAAACTCGGTGACGGTTATTGACAATGAAATTATCGGCAGTCAGTTCCACCGCATGAACGATCGCGGCAATGGTGTTTATATATGGAATGCAAGCAACACCATCATTAAAAACAATGTTATCCGTTATGGACGAGACGGCATTTATGTTAACGTTAGTCGCAACAATATTTATATAGGAAACCACCTGTCCGATTTACGTTTTGCCATTCATTACATGCACACGAATGACAGTGAAATAAGTAATAACACCTCAATCAACAATCATGTTGGTTTCGCCTTAATGTTCTCTGATCGTCTTAAAGTAACTAACAACTTATCTAAAGGCGATAGCGAACGCGGTCTGTTTTTTAACTATGCTAATTATTCAATTTTCGAAGGCAATCGCGTCACTGGTGGTACTGAAAAATGCCTGTTTATCTACAACGCCAATTACAACCAGATTAATAATAACTCGCTTGAAGAATGCGATATCGGCATTCATTTCACTGCGGGTTCAGACAAAAATGAAATCTATAACAATGCTTTTATCAATAACCGCACTCAGGTAAAATACGTGGGTACACGTTATATCGAATGGTCTAAAAATGGCCAGGGCAACTTCTGGAGTGATAACATTGCCTTCGACATTGACGGCAACGGTATTGCTGACCAGGCTTACCAGCCCAATGACCTGGTGGATCAGATCGTATGGCGACACCCGCTGGCTAAACTGTTGTTAAACAGCCCTGCTGTGCAGGTGCTTAAATGGGCACAGGGTGAATTCCCCGGCATATATCCAGGTGGCGTAACAGACAGCGCACCATTAATGCGACCACCACAAAATAAGTTAAACCATGAGACCCTTGCACAATTCATTCATGAGTAAAAGTTGTTATAATATTCCTGCTGATCGTTAGAAAATCGTCAATAGCCCGCTATTAACTGCGCTTCCTACCTCACCCCGGAAAATTTTATCTTATTTTTTTCACAAATGCGCCATGCAAGAGCATCAACAATCTGCCAATGTATCTAAGTTCGCAGAGAGATTTGTTAAATGAGCCTGAATTCAAGCAATAAGCGTAGTATCGGATCAAACCCTGTTATTTCGTTAGACAGTGTCAACAAATGTTACGGCAGTGAAACCGTAGTAAACGATGTCAGTCTCAATATTCAACCAGGCGAATGCATTGTCCTGGTTGGCCATAACGGCGCAGGCAAAACCACGCTAATGAAACTAATGCTGGGGCTAACACGCCCCACCTCTGGCAATATTGAAGTGCTGGGTGGCAACCCTGCATTTACTGCGGCAGTCGCGCAACATAAAACACTAGGCTACCTGCCTGAAAGTGTTGCCTTTTATGAAGCCATGACGGGTAGTGAAGTACTGGCATTTTATGCAAAGCTCAAAGGCGCATCCTTAGGTGACTGTAAAACGTTACTGGATACTGTCGGGCTTAGCTCTGCCGCAAAACGTCGTGTTGGCACCTACTCAAAAGGCATGCGGCAACGACTAGGTCTGGCTCAGGCTATGCTGGGTGACCCGCAACTGCTGTTTCTGGATGAACCCACCACCGGTCTCGACCCACTGTTACGCCATCAGTTTTATGAGTTAATTGATGGCCTGCATAAAGAAGGCGCAACCTCGATTATCTCTTCACATGCACTTAATGAAGTCGAAGCCAGAGCCAATCGTTTTGTCATTATGAAAAATGGTGTCCTGGTTGCCTGTGGCACACTGGATGAACTCTACAAACTGGCAGCACTTCCAATTCGTTTGCATATAGATGTAACACCAGGTAGCGCAGCACAAGTGGCAGAGCGCCTGGGCAGCAATGTTAATATCAGCAAACTCAACGATCAGAGTCTGAGCCTAAGCTGTGTTAACGGTGAAAAAATGCCACTAATCCGCCGTATCACTGACCTTGGTGAAGTGGTGAATGACTTGCAAATCAAACCTCCAAAACTTGACGAAGTTTATAGTCACTTCATGCAGGGAGGTTCTCCATCATGAAAATGCTGTGGATACTGGCATTCAAAGAACTGAAAGATGGCCTGCGTAACCGCTGGATTGCAGCCGCAATTATTGTGCTGGGTACACTGGCATTAGCCTTGTCATTATTAGGCTCCGCCCCCACCGGCTCGGTAAAAGCCAGCGCCATGGACATTACCGTTATCAGCCTGGCCAGTTTAAGTGTTTATCTGATTCCATTGATTGCACTAATGTTAGCGTTTGATGCCCTGGTCGGCGAATTCGAACGTGGCACCATGATGCTGTTATTAACCTACCCGGTCGCCCGCTGGCAAGTTATTATCGGTAAATTCCTGGGGCACGTACTGATTCTGTTTATCGCTATTTTTGTCGGTTACGGGGGAGTCATGCTGATAATGCTGGCAAGCGGTGGCAGCATTGAAGGCTGGCAGGCTTATGTTGCAATGATGGCCAGCTCACTACTGCTAGGGTCAATTTTTATCGCCCTGGGTTATCTTATTAGTGTACTGGTCAAAGAAAGAGCGACAGCCGCAGGCGCAGCCATCGGTTTATGGCTGGTACTTGTGGTGTTATACGGTTTATTATTGTTTGGCGCACTAGTGATAGATAAAGAGCAGGTAATCAGTCAGCAATTATTTTCAACCTTAATGTTGCTTAGCCCCACAGATAGCTATCGCATCCTCAATCTAAGCATGTTCGAAGGCGTAAGTCAGGCAGCTGGCATTGCCGGCGTTGCCAGTAGTGCCGGTATTAACAATGCGCTACTGCTAACGGTTTTGCTACTCTGGGTCATCACACCATTAATAGCCACACTGTGGGTGTTCCAACGCCGTGAACTGTAAATTAAATTTCACTCTTACAATAACCTGAACGTAACTGCTCACCCCTGAACTTTACTTATAACTTACTACTTAAAACTGAAAACTCACAATCCAATCCATGTATAAACTAATCCCTCTACTCCTGATATTTTTTTTAGCCGCCTGTGAAAAAAATCTGTCAGTTGAAATGCCAGCAGCACAAGAATTAACGCGTGAAGCCACTGGTTATTATTGCCTGATGACGGTGGTCAATCACGGTGGACCAAAAGGTCAGATAATTCTCAGCAACAAACCAGAAGCACTGTGGTTTACCTCAGTGAGTGAGACCATTTCCTTTGTCCGCTCGCCAGAAGAACCCAAAAATATTGTCGCTATTTACGTTAATGACATGAGCCATGCTGATATTCATGTCAATGATGTAAGTGATGCCAACTGGAATGTCCCCGGCATAAATAACTGGATCGATGCACAAAAAGCATGGTATGTGGTTGGCAGCAACCGTGTAGGTGGCATGGGTGCTCCTGAAGCGATACCCTTTTCAACAAAAGAAAAAGCAGAATTATTTGCTGACCAGCAAGGTGGCAGCATTGTTACTTTTGCTGAAATTCCTCAAGAATATATACAATGACATAGATACTCAACTTTTCATCAAAGACTACCAGGATGAATCATCAAGAAAGTCAGACGGAACACTAGCAAATGCGTCAACAGCCTCCTTTTTATTTGCATCAAACCGCATTTTCTCTATATTGCTTACTGTAACCTGTGCGATCTTCTCTGCTTGATCCGCAGCCACACCAAAACTTTGAATGGCTGCCCTGTACTGCTCAACACTTACTAGTTGCTTCGCCTGGCCATTCGCGTAAACAACACCACTCGTAGTAAAGCCGACCAGGGTAAGCACTGCCCATAAATATACTAATTTTTTCATCACACTACTCCACTAAATATTAGCTTATCATAATATTATGCTAGTCCAATATGTCCATAAAAACCAGTATACACGTAGGGTAATATTTAGAGTAAGGATGTATAGATAAAGGGATAAAGGTTCTTCAACGCTTTGATGAGTGAACTTTTATCATTTTCCTACCTCACGCCAAACCAGAAACTGTTTCCCTTCTCAAGAAATTCATCATAAGACATGTAATGTGAACCATCACAGGAGAAATTTAGCCCCACTTTCTCATTGACAATATTCAATGAAGCAGAGCGCAGATAAATATTTTCATCTGCAAAACGCAGGGTTTTGAATTGCGCAAACACATCGTTAATTTTTTCCTTAGGCACTTTGGCCAAATCAAAATAATTCCGTTTGGGGAAAGCCAGAGATAAACTGGCATCCGTTAATTCAGCAATATCAAGTATCTGGTATTGATACGGGTTATCAACTAGCCATACCGTTGCCCGACTGCTTGAAAAATGCAATTTGGCATGAAACACGCCATGCGCAACCATTAAATCTTCCATCAGACTTAATATATCATCGATTTTTTCATCCATGGCACTGACCACCCGCTGCTGTGCAAACAAACCCTGGCGGATGGCGGGGTCACCTTTCATTTGTTGCCAGCCGCGCTTGTCCAGATTCAGTTTTGCAGTATGGGGTAACTTACGCAGGTCATAATCTGCGCCCAGAAAACCGATTGTCCTACCGTCTTTATCGACGATAGTGCGCACAGCAGTAAGTGATGGTCTTTTACGATTACGGCTTATATAAGCATCAGATAGATAAAATTGATCACCATTCAGTGCGGCTTGCATGTAATGCCGCGCTGCACGATCCCTGCCTCGTGGTTCTTCTTTCAGGCCTTTTTTAGATACCGTGGCAGTCAACTGATGGGCAGACCGATCCAGCACCCACAAATATTTAATGAATCTGGC
>JAFLJY010000164.1 GCA_022712755.1 Gammaproteobacteria bacterium | reverse complement strand
TTCACGTGTTGCTGAGCTGCAGGCAAAACAGAAGACACATGATAATGCGTTTGAAAGTCTGACTGCAAAAATTAATCTTTTAAATGAAGACACAATAAATCTTCAAGAGCGCGAAAGCGAACTCGCGTTAGAATTTATTATTGATCGTGAACCGGCTGCTTTACCTTACCGCGTTATGAATATGCCGTGGAATAAACGGGATGCGGATCAGAAACGATTCAGAAAAGTCTTATTAATTGTTTTCTTTTTATCCACCTTGCTGGGTCTTTTAATCCCAATGTGGCACATCCCGATCCCCGATCGTGTCGAAGTAGTCGAAATTCCCGAGCGCCTGGCGAAATTAATGGTGATTAAAAAAGAGCCGCCACCACCGCCACCACCACCCAAAAAAGAAGAAAAACTAGAAGAGCTTAAGCCTGAGAAAAAAATAGAGAAAAAGGTCGAGAAAAAAATTGAAAAACCCGTTCCTAAAAAACCAGTTAAAAAAGTGGCGCGCTCAGGTTTGATGGCATTTAAAGATGATTTTGCCGATCTAATTGACGATACCCCTGTAGCCAGATTAGGCGCACAGGCAAAAATCAGCGGCAAAGGCACAAAAGCCAAAAAAACCACCCGCTCTTTAGTTACTGCAAGCGTAGGCACAGCCAGTGGTGGTATTAATACCGCCGCATTAAGCCGCAATGTGGGCGGCAGTGGTGAAAGCATCGGCGGTGTCGAGTTTTCACGGGTTGAAAGCAGCATCGGCAGCGACTTCTTTGGCGAAGAACGCCCACTTAGCGAAGGCCCGGGGGCATCGCGTACCGACGAAGAAATTCAAATTGTATTCGATAAATACAAATCTGCACTGTATCGCATTTATAATCGTGAACTGCGCAAGAATCCGACCCTGCAGGGCAAAATGGTGTTACGTTTAACCATTGAAACTGATGGTAGCGTGTCAGCATCAACGGTGGATTCCAGCGACATAGATTCAGATACACTGGGTAAGAAAATTGCCGCCAGAGTGAAAAAATTCAATTTTGGTGTTAAAGAAGGCGTACCAGCTATAACCATCCTCTATCCAATCGACTTTTTGCCAGCAAGTTAAGTTTGGTTGTTTAGTAGGTTGGGGTGAATGTTTTTTATGAACCCCAACAGGTCGCAACGGCAGTGTTCCGTCCTCTCCATCCTTTGGTTCGCCTGCCTGCAGCAGGCAGGTAAACAGCACGTCCATGTACCACTACTGTTGAGGGTTTATAAAAAGCATTAAACGTAACCTACATGCCAGTAGAATCGCTCAGCATATACAGAGTGTCCTTGCTAAAATCTTGTTCATGCGGCCATTGTATTGCTCCAAAAGCAACACTCACCTTGCGAAAATATGTAATATTTTTTAGTTCAGTAAAAATGCCTTTATCTAAATAAGGGGTAACATCAAAAAGTCGCTTTTCACCATTATCAAATGTAATAGCAAGCTTATAATCCTTTTCTGGTTTTACTGTAATTACTGTAGGGTTCATTATCTTAATCTCCAGGTCCCTTTATTTTAATGGATCAATTTTAAACACTGGTTCGCCATTTATCGCTAACTCCCAATCAGCCATCAGCTCATCCTTATGTATTTCTATCCATGCTTCTACTAATTTTAATTTATTGTTTTTAATTTTTCCTTCAAGCAATTTACCGCTCGGTATTTCAATAACAGCGGATTCTTCCTGGTAGTGCACATGGATATGTGGCAGATGGTGCTGTTGGTTATCAAAATAGTATAAGCGTATTATAATGCCGTAGAACATTGATATTGTAGGCATTTATATCTCCATAAATGATATAGAGCTAATATTATAAAACCCCGCGATAGAGCAATCAAGCGGCTGTAGTTGTAAAAAAACACGATAGCTCTTTCCATGCCTCGTTTTGTTTGCGTCTTTCGCTAAACAGATTTTTTCTTTTATTTTAACAGACTGTCAGTATGCCGCGGCGGTCTGTTGAGGTTTATAAAAAACATTCATTAACCCTGGTAATACCACATCATAGGTATACGTGATATTTTTCTGCAGTTTCTCCCCGTTTTTTCACAGCAGAAGTTGAAAAAAAATGTCGAAATACCAACGTTTTCTGTGCGAAATTCAACATAATTACTATACTCAGTGGCGTGTCTGTGTGAAACAGCACAGCATGTTGCTGACACAGTTTTCGTCAGTCCGTCATGCTATTCAAATGAAACCAAATACAAATCCAGAGAATCTCTGATTAGTTTACAGAGCTTTCTCAAGGTAATTCCACGGGTGTTATTTGGTATTCGCTGTTGTTTGATAATAGGAAATTAATCGCTGGTTCTGCTCTGTTTGCAAAAGTGTTATTTGCAGCTAGTGTTTTTCTGTGTTCGTTTGGTAATGCTTTAGCGGATCTTCAGGTCACCAAAAGCATTGCGCCTGCTACGGTTCAGCCTGCGCCTGAAAGTAGTTTTATTTTCTATAACATAGACGTTGAGAATACCGGTCCGAGTGCGCTTGCTGATGTTGTTATCGATGATGTGTTGGGTGCTGACCTGAACAATCTGATATTTCAAAATGCCCCTCTAGGTGGCAGTCAAACGGGTGCTGCTCAATTTACCATTCCCAACATGGCGGCAGGTCAATCTGCGACATTAAATATTCGGGCAACGGTTAACGGTACCAATACCTGTCCAGTCATACAAAATAGCGCCAACGTGAGTGAAAGCAGTGTAACTTTTACCGACAGTGATGCTGCACCTAATATTGAATATGATTTTCAGTTAACCAGTGGCTCGGCATCCAATGTTATCTCACATGTAGCTGCCACCAGTTTTTGTGAACTTTGTGATACCGGTGAAGTGCATATCAGGATAACTAACCCGACGACAACTACCCTGCAAAACATCACCCTGGTTGAAAACCTACAGGCACTGGGTTTAAGTTATATTGACGATTCGACCACCTTGAATGGGGTTTCTATAGGTAATCCTACAGGTGGCACAATACTCACCTGGACATCGGCAATAGGTGATCTGGCTGCCGGTAATACGCATGATATCCGCTTTAGAGTTAGCACCTATGATGAAGCATCGATACTGGCTAACCCGAATCGGGAAATTATAGCCAGCGTTACCTTCAATACACCCTGTACCGGGGTGCAAACAGTCAATACCGGCCAGTTTGAATTGCCTATTCGTCAGCCACTTCCTGTCACAGGTAAAAACGGACGAAATTTTGATGCGGGTCAAACAGCTTATGATGAACCTGTTTTTGGTAATGAAAATGATGATGTTATCTGGCGTGTTGAAGTTCAGAATAATGGGCTGGCAAATATGGAAGCTTTGCGGATTACCGATTTGATTAGTGGTAATTTCAGCATCAACTTTATCTGCCCGACAAATGCCAGTGCAAATGATGTTGCTAACAATAACGGCGCTCTTCCTGGTGGTTCACCCTGTGTTCCTTTTATTTCGCCATTTGATGTTGATGATCCTTTTGGTAATCCTAACAATGATGAGCCAGCGAATTTTGTTGATGTGTTTTCAGGCGGAAATGAAGCCATATATTATGTCGGGCGGATACTCAATGGACATACTAACGCAATTAATAATGCCGATATTTCGTATGGTTGTGAAGTTGACTCGCCAGGTGGGGGTTTAATAACGATACCAGCTTCCACCGATGGTGTGATACCGGGCATAGACCTGAATGGAAATTCAGATTTAAGTACCTTGGTTGTACCAGCCAGCCTGCAGATTTCTCAAACGGTAACCGGTAGCAATACTGGCCAGCCACTCGGCAGTAAAGGTTTGGTAACGGTAACCATCAATAATCAAACTGGCGGCACAATAAAAAATATTCAGCTGGGAAACATAGTGCCCAACGGTTATGTAGTGGACGGCACCTTTGGTTCGGATACTGCGCCGACAGACTGTGACTGTACTGTTGTTTATACCCCAGCGTATGGGGTAACTTATCCTGGCTTTGTCGACACTGTGCTGCGCAATGATCCAGAAAGGATTGATGGCAACCCACTAACTGATACCACTCCGCGTTTTGTGTTTACCAGTAGCACGACTGGCACTGATGCTAATCAGGTGGATTTGCTCAGGCATGGCGATGTCATCACATTAACCTTTGGTATTGTGATGGTTGAGCCGGTGAGGTTTGACCTTGTGGCGGACCTTGATCTGGCAGAGGAAGTGTCACCTGGTACGGATCCAGTAAATGCGCTGGCTTTAACCAGTACAGCCACTGTTGATTTTGATGCGGCTGACACAATAAACGGTCTACAAAATCAAAGTGAAGATGATGTTTTTGATTTTAATTCAAATCCGGAAGACCTGGATATTTCAATTTCTGATGCCCTGTTTATTTTAACCAATGACGATGGTACGCCTTTAAATCTTAACGTTTTATTAACCAACAACGGTGGTCATGACGCTGATGATTACACGACTTACATAAGCTTTGGTCAGGCAATGACGGTGCAGGGTGTGCCTATAGGTTGTGGCTCAGTGGCTAATCCGCCGTCACACCCCACCTGGAACGATCCATCGCCAATACCCGGGCCGCTAAGTGCTCCCCCGGAACCACCTGCCGCAGTATATGCCTGTGATCGTGGCGTGATCGCACCCGGCATAACTGAAACGTTTACATTCTCAGTAGTTAAAACAAGTGGCGGTGCTGCAGACGACCTAACCTTCCGCGCTGATGTAGTCGGTGAAATTCATTTGTTTGCCAGTACCCCGATTACACCGTTACCGCTTACTTTCCCTTCGCCACCTGTTATACCAAATACAGCACCTAACGTAGCGCAGTTGGCAAATAACTATTCCTTTGATGCCATACGCTCCAGAGTACTTGGTTTTAATCTGGTAAAAAGTGCCTGGTACTGTGCAGAAGATGATCCGACTGAGCCTGCGCCACCGGCTGATATGCTTTCAGCAACGCCTGGCGCACCAGTCATACCACCACTGATAGGTAACCTGAATTCACAAATTGGTGAAGATTGTGCTTATCGTATTGAGTCCGGTGGCTGGTTTGGTTTTGTTACTCCGGGTTTTACTTTGATCGAGGTGCGGGATGTAACCGTGACCGATGATCTGCCAGACGGCCAGGGTTTTATTGCTTTTGATAATACTAACCCCAGTGTTAATCCATTTAACTTTAATAATACTACCAACATTGATTTTGGTGGTGTTGCTAATGGCGGTGCTGGATCAACACCACTTGATGAAACAGACATCTCATGGAATTTTAATGCCGCTGTTGGTGATGGTATTGATGCAGCAGATGAATTTTTCCGGGTGGACTTCAAAACTCGCCTGCTCAATGAAAATGTTGATCTGGATTATGCGTTGCCACTTGCTGGCACAAATTTGCACGGCAATATCAGTACTAATATTGCAAGGACATCATTTACTGCAGTCTTTCAATCGGATCCTATCGGTGGAGTATCACAGCCAGAGATTGAAATTAATGTGAGTGACGTAGTAATTGGGTTCAACTTTACGATGAGCCATGGACAGGATACGAATACGCCGATTCATTTCTTTTATGGCGGTGTTGTTTTTGTCAAAACTTTTTTCTAGTCTTTGATATACGGGTTCTAATAGAGGCTTAAGC
>JAFLJY010000242.1 GCA_022712755.1 Gammaproteobacteria bacterium | reverse complement strand
TAGAATGCTCGCTGGGGAGTCAGTGTCTGACCAAACAAGGGCATGGGCGAAAGAACTTTTGGAAAAAGGATCGGCGGCAGCATGAAACACAAAACAGCACTTGCTCTTTTTTCAGGTGGCCTGGACTCCATCCTTGCGGTTGTACTGTTTGATGTCGTTATAGGTGAATTCTTTTTCTGCATAGCGAGAATACTGCTCTGGAAATTCACTAATAATAGCAACCGCCAGTGTGGCTATATCACGCGCAGTTGTTAAATGTTGCTTATCCGGCCAGCCCGTACTGTTAACAAAATTTGTATTATCCATGCCCAGCTCTGTTGCATACTGGTTCATTAACTGCACAAATGCGGTTTCTGTTCCTGCAATATGTTCTGCCAAAGCAACACTGGCATCATTGCCCGATTGCACCACCAGACCTTTTAATAAGTCATCAACGGAAACACTGGAATCCACTTCAAGATACATTCTTGAACCGCCCATGCGCCAGGCTTTTTCGCTGATATCAACCATGTCATCCAGACTTAATCGACCTTCATCCATTTCTTTATAGACCACATAAGCGGTCATTAGCTTGGTAATGCTTGCCGGTTCGATTTGTGTATTTGGCTTTTTTTCTGCCAACACCTTGCCACTGGCAAAATCAACCAGTATATAGTTTTTCGCAGCTACATCCGGTGGTGCAGGCACAGGCTTTGCGGCTATTGCATAATTAAAATTTAACAAAAACAATACAAAAAACATTAAACAGATACTGTTTTTTATTGGGTACAACTTTTTTGAACACATCATGGAATATATTTAAACTCGTTATCTAAAACTATTGTTATGAGGTCTTTGCACAATAGAGCAAAAACTCAACACTACTGTCATCTCAACCAGAGGGAGAGATCTTATACAGCAGCAGTACAAGATCTTTCCCTCTGGTCGAGATGACAGCGGGGACCGGCCTGGTCGAAATGACAGCGAATATTAGCCTGATCAAGATCACAACAATCATTTTTTAACTATTTTTAAATTTTTATGATTGTATTCTTTGAGTAGGACGACTATATTTTTCGCTACACGCTCTGATGGTAAAGGACCAATTCTCACCCGATATAGCGCTTTTCCTTTTTTACTTTCTATGTGCAATCTGACATTACTAAAACCTTCACCTTGTAATTTACCAAGATGTGACAAGGCATTGTCTTCCGTGGAGAACGCGGCGATCTGCACATAGAGTTTACCACCTTCAGCAACAGGTGACTCGACAACAGCATCGCTGCGCTGACGATTTTTGTCTGACTTTGACCTGACCACACGGATGCTTACATTTGCTGTGCCCGCCTGTGCAACACCCAGCTTTGTTGCCGCTGCGTATGACAGGTCGATGATTCTGCCCTGGTGAAATGGTCCACGGTCATTCACTCTAACAATGGCTTTGCGGTTATTATCGTGATTGATGACTTCCACATACACCGGTATGGGCAGGGTTTTATGCGCAGCAGTCATCGCGTACATGTCGTATTCTTCACCACTTGAGGTGCGCCGACCATGAAATTTAGTGCCATACCATGAGGCAATACCTTTTTGCTGAAAGCCTGCCGCAGAGTTCTTTACATAATAGGTTTTGCCAAAGACTTCATAACTGGCAGGATTACCGTATTTGCTACGTGTAACGGAGGCCACCGTGGCATCGGGAATTTCATGCCATTGTTTTGCATAGTTGGCAGGCGCATCGTCTTTTATTTGACCACAGGAGACCAGCATGACGATCAAACTCAATAAAGTGAACCCATGCAGCGTGGGTAGCTTTTTTTTTATTACATGCAACACTTTAAGTTTTAAGATTTTCACTTAGTTGATAAACCGCCATAGCATAAAGCACACTATGGTTATAGCGGGTAATTACATAAAAGTTTTTTAGCCCCACCCAATACTCTTTACCTTTTTTTCCTTTTAATGCCAGCAGTGTCACTTCCTCCGCATTATCTATTCCAGTATTTTTTGGACTCTTTTTGAGTGTTACTCCCTGACTCTCTAACTGTTTAAGCGTGATGTAGGGTTTTCTGCTGTTTTTATCTCTAATAATAGATTTATCTTTTACTGTAACAGAATGCACCACGCTAGCACCTGCCTGCCAGCCGTGCTCACTAAAATAATTTGCCACACTGCCGATAACATCAGGCATGCTGTTCCACAAATCGCGTTTACCGTCACCGTCAAAATCAACGGCATAATGGCGATAACTACTGGAGATAAACTGCGGTAAACCCATTGCACCGGCGTACGAACCCGTCATTTTCTCGATACTAATATCTTCTTCTTTTGACAACAACAAAAACTGTTTTAACTCGCTTTTAAAAAACTTACTACGCGGTGGATAGTCAAAACCCAGGGTGGTTAGTGAATCAAAAACGGTATATTTTCCTGTGTGGCGACCATAGTAACTTTCGACACCAATAATCGCCGCTATAATTTCAACAGGAACACCGTATTCTTTTTCAGCACGTTGTAAAATATCACGATACTCTTCAATAAACTTTTTACCTTTTTTGATGCGTTTGCTGGTAACAAATATGGGGCGATACTGTTTCCATGTAAGTGTTCTTTCGGCTGGCCTGGCTATCGACTCCAGCACATTATCCAGCCGTTTTACAGTGGCAAATTGCGTTTCAAGATAAATACGATCAAAGCCATGTTTATCGACCATTTCATTTATAAACTGTTTGACATCCGTGCGCTGTGCGTAGTTGGCATAAACGGTTGCTGGCAAAAAGCAGGATGCCACAAAAGTCCAGCAAGTAATCAACCAAATTTTTTTTATTATAAACATTCCTGTTACTCCATCTTTTAACTTTTAACTTTTAACTATTCACTATCTAGCAACCAACCGCCGATGGGTACTAATAGACATCAACATACCAAAACCGGCCATTAACGTAACCATTGATGTGCCACCGTAACTTATCAAAGGCAAAGGCACACCCACTACCGGCAAAATTCCTGAAACCATGCCGACATTCACAAACAGGTAGACAAAAAATGTCATGCTGAGGCTGCCGGCCAGTAAACGGCCAAAACTATCCTGTGCATTGGCGGCAATATACAAACCACGAATAATAATATAGGCATAGAGAGACAACAATACAACTGCGCCCATAATACCAAATTCTTCTGCAAACACCGCGTAGATAAAGTCAGTGGTGCGCTCAGGAAGAAAGTCTAGCTGCGACTGTGTGCCGTTGAGCCAGCCTTTACCGTAGATGCCACCGGAACCGATAGCAATGGTTGACTGAATAATATGATAACCCGAACCTAATGGATCACTGCCAGGATCCAACAAGGTTAACACACGTTGCTTCTGATAATCATGCATAAACTGCCATAACACCGGAACCAGCGCCATCATCGAAAACAGTGCGCCAAACAGGATGCGCCAGCGTATGCCACCAAAAAACACCACAAAGAAACCGGCTGCAGCGACCAATAGTGAGGTACCTAAATCGGGTTGTTTTGCGATTAATATGGTCGGCAAAACCACCAGTGCCAAAGAGATAATCAAAGCCGAAAATTTCGCTGGAAACGGTTTTTTACATAAGTACCACGCGATCATCATCGGCGTAACCAGTTTCATCATCTCTGAAGGCTGAAAACGAATTACATAAAGATTGAGCCAGCGCTGCGCACCTTTGCCGACATCACCTGCTACCATCACTAAAATCAGCAAAATAATACCCAGAGCAAAAAACCAGGGTGCCCAATGGTACAGTTGATGTGGTGTAATTTGCGCCACAATAAACATCACCACTAAAGCAATGCTCAAACGTATAACTTGCCGTTGCACCAGCTCTACCGAACCATCAGAAGCACTGTATAAAATAGCCAGCCCAGCTGCCATCAACAATAACAGGCTGGTTAACAAAGCGGGGTCGATATGTAACATCTGCAAAAAGCGTGAGCCTTTACTTTGATAATCAGAATCAAAAAATTGTGCACTGCTGCTCGAGCCGCTACTAAGGTGATGTCGCATATTTTTCCATATAACGTTCAATCAATTTTCTTGCTACCGGTGCCATTTTACTGCCGCTTTCACCGTTTTCAGCAATGATGGCGACCGCCAGTACCGGATCATTTATCGGCCCAAAGCCGATAAACAGCCCGTGGTTACGTAATTTTTTTGCCACCGTTTCCTCATCATACTCTTCATCTTGCGCAATACTAAAGACCTGTGCCGTTCCGGTTTTACCCGCCATTTTAAATTTCATGTCCTGGCCGGTTGCGCGTGCAGTTCCCCGGGTTCCGTGAACCACTTTTTTCATGGCATTAAATATCACGTCCCAGTGTCCTTCTTTTTTTAGCTCAATCATGGTTCTGGATGGCTCACGTGTTTTCACCCGTGTTTTCAAAGTCGCATCTTTTGATATATGAACCTCTTTAAGCAATCGCGGTACAATTTTTTCACCACGACTGGCTAAAGCGGCTGTTGCCACAGCAAGCTGCAACGGTGTTGCCAGCATATAACCCTGACCAATACCAGCGATGATGGTTTCACCCGGATACCAGACTTTTCCGTGCACCCGTTTTTTCCAGTCTGTGGAAGGCAATATCCCCCTGCGCTCGCCCAGTAAATCAATGCCTGTTTTATTACCAAAACCAAACTGCGACAGAAACTCGTGCATGTTATTGATACCCATACGGTAAGCCAGTTCATAAAAATAAACATCACATGACTGCTCCATCGCTTTATCCAGGTTCACTATGCCATGACCCTGTTTTTTCCAGTCACGGTATTTATGCCCAGTCTCATCTTCCGGCAAAATAAAGTGCCCCTTGCATTCAATGGATTCTCTGACTCTAAAGTGACGCTGCTCAATGCCCGCCAGAGCGAAAAAGGGTTTAAAAGTGGAAGCCGGCGGATATTGCCCAAATATGGCACGGTTAAACAGGGGTTTATATGCAGATTGCCGTAGCGCATTGTAGTTTTTATGGCTGATACCATGCACAAATAGGTTGGGATCAAACCCCGGTTTACTGACAAATGCCAGCACCGCACCCGTATGTGGCTCAATGGCTATCACTGCACCAGAAAATTCGCCCAGACCTTGATCCGCTATACGCTGTAATTCAATATCCAGATTCAATACCAGGTCATTGCCCGCGACCGGAGCAATTTTATCAATAACCCGTATAATCCTGCCCTGGGCATTTACCTCAACTTTCTGCCGCCCCACCTGCCCATGCAAATGGGCCTCATAATATTTTTCCAGCCCGGTTTTACCAATGTGTGTCGTGCCTCGATAATTGCCTTTATCAATCACAGATAAATCTCGCTGATTGATGCGCCCGACATAACCGACTGTGTGTGCAGTAATCTCGCCATGCGGGTAAAAACGGCTCAGTCGCGCATTGATATCCATACCCGGGAAGCGGTGACGATTCACCGCCAGCCGCGCAACCTCATCTTCAGTCAAACGTGTACGCAGTGAAACCGGTTGAAATGAGCGGTGAACACGCAACTGTTCTTTAAAACGTTCTACTTCAGCTTCACTTATGGTGACGATTTGGGCAAGCCCCTGCAAAGTTTCATCCATATTTTCAACTTGCTCTGGAATGATTTCAAGATGAAACGTGGGTTTGTTTTCAGCAAGAATGACACCGTTACGGTCATAAATTAAACCACGAGTTGGAGGCAACTCCATCAAACGGATGCGATTATGCTCCGATAAGTCAGAAAAATGCGCATAATCAACCACTTGCAACCAGGCCAGTCGAGTCAGCAAGCCAGCCAGCATTAGCAAACAGATAATCGCAGCGACTAGCGCACGAAACTTAAAGATGCTCGCTTCATATGAATGACCAGAAACATGAGACTGATATGGCATAGAGAGATAATTACAAGTTATTAATTACGAATTACGAATTACGAAGTCATTAATAACTTCTACTTCATCATTCGTAATTCAAGAGTGAACTGCTGCAAAAAAAACAACATGCAGAAATATCTATACAATTATATAGTGTTTTTGCTGTTTCAAGCTCGACAATCTCTCAGCAATCGATAGAATCAGTTGAAATATTAACAAGGGAGTGCCTGTTGCTGATTTTGTTCACAAACAGGCTAAAAAAACAATAATCACTAATTAATCGTAATTCGTAATTTATAATTCGTAATTATTCAGCGATGGGATACCACTATGAAACTAATCCTGATTGGCGCACCAGGTTCAGGTAAAGGCACACAAGCCAAATACTTAACTGAAAAATATCACATTCCGCAGATTGCCACCGGCGATCTGTTACGTGCAGCCGTTACAGCACAAACGCCACTAGGTCGACAGGCCAAAGCCATTATGGATGCAGGCCAACTGGTACCTAATGATATAGTCATTGGTATGATTCGTGAACGCATTGCCCGCCCTGACGCAGACCAGGGTTTTATACTAGATGGCTTCCCACGTAATATTGCACAGGCTATGGCACTGGACGACATTCTCGACAAATTAGGTAGGCCAATCGATGCCGTATTACAGTTTGATGTTGACGCTGAAATGCTGATACAGCGGATGATTGGTCGACTCACCTGTATCTCCTGTGGCGCGCTGTTTAACCTGTTCACGCAACCTCCTATGGTTGATGACAAATGTGACGACTGTGGCAGCACGCTGCGCCACCGCATCGATGACAATGAAGGCACCATCGAACGACGATTAGCTATTTTTGAAACACTCACCCAGCCACTAAGCGACCACTACAAACTAAAAGGCATATTGCATGTAGTCGAGGCACATGGTGATGTCAGCGAAGTAACCAAACGGGTAAAATCTGCTCTACGCGGACTACGCTCAAAGCGCACCCCGGTAAAACCAATACTTGCCCCCGTACCCAAACCGGTAAAAAACACAAAACCGGCTATAAAACACGTCAAGGTTGAAGAGCGTCAACCTAAAATACGCCCACGAAAAAAAATCCAGACACTGTCAGGTAATACCATTGTTAAAAAGCTGGAAATTAAAAAAGTTCTGCCAACCGTTGTTCATAAAAAAACAATAAAAGCAGTAGCAAAAAAAGCCAGTACTGCGGCAGTCGCCTCAACTAAACGGCAAAACACCCATACTGAACCTCTGGAGGAATCTCTGGACAAGCAGCTAAAAGAATTAGAAAACGAACTAAAGCAAACCAAAACTCAGCTAAAAACGGTTGCCGATGCTGAAAAAGCACTATTAAAAGCAGAAAAGAACAAAGACGTTGCGCTTAAAAAAGCACTTCATGCCGAGACTGCAAAATTGAAAAAAGACAAAAGATAGTTTTAAGTAATAAGTTTTAGGTTTTAAGTTGGCAGAAGTCTTAAACACTCATTGTTATAACGCTAAGCTGTCTGATGCAACCAACTTAAAACTTACAACTTACAAGTCGGCCTAAGCCTGTTGCGCTTTCGCCTGCTGCTCTTCAACCTCTTTACGTACCTGATCCATATCCAGCTCTTTGGTTTTAGCAATCACATCTATTAAGCCGCTTTCTGGCAACATACCTGCCTGAGAGAAAATAACAATTTGCTGACGAAAGATCATCAGCGTTGGAATTGAGCGAATTTGAAAACTGGCCGCCAGTTCCTGCTCGTCCTCGGTATTAACTTTAGCGAACACTACATCATCATATTTTTCAGATACTGTTTCATAAATCGGTGCAAATGATTTGCAGGGACCACACCATGGAGCCCAGAAGTCAATAATGACAATATCATTATTGACAATGGTATCCTGTAATGTGTCTTTTGTGATCTCAATAGTTGCCATATGTTTTGCCCTACTCTACTTAAAAAATCGGTATTTTACCCTATATAAACTGAATATTTCAGCCAATAATCAAAAACTAACTGAAAAGAGTATTTCCGGATAAGTAGTAGAGCAGTCAATAAAACGAGAGCAATCCTGGTATTGCTCATACACAATGCCACCACCAATATAGACACCTCGATTGCTTGAAAAATAGGCTCCTACGCGATAACCGTACGAATTCACATCATCAAGATTATCAACAAATGTTCTACGATAAAAAGCACCGACATACGGTTTTATAGTTTTAGGCTGAGCAAAGACGTATCTGATTTGCGGACTGACTTTAGTGATGCCTGGATCACCTGAAAACCAGCGCTGCACATCAATGCCTAATTCCAGACCATTAGCAACATAATAGCCGACACCAACACCCAGGATTATATAGTCGTCCTGAAAGGCTCGGCCAGAACCAACGACAATTCCTATGCTGGTTGCGCCTTTTGAAAACGCTGCGCCTACACCACCGGTGCCAACACTGGCGGCTGAAACAAAGTGGCTGCTAGCCAGCATTATTAATATGGCTGATTGTTTGCCAACTGTTTTTAAATCCATCATTTTGTCCTTTTTATTTCGTATTTTGAATTCAAGAAAAACCTGATTTTCCTACTGAGTGAAGGTCGGCATTCGGTCATTAGCGGACATACGAAAAAACTTTTTATCCACAGATAAACGCAGATGAACACAGATATTTTTTAGCTCTCGCCTACGGCGAGGCTAACAATAAACGCTTTTATCTGTGTTCATCTGCGTTTATCTGTGGATAAAAAATCTTGTTCTTTTAATGTCTGCTATGTGTCGA
>JAFLJY010000163.1 GCA_022712755.1 Gammaproteobacteria bacterium | reverse complement strand
GGGCACATACCTGAAAGGTATTATGTCTGTTGGTGTTCTGGATTCCAGTATTATGAACCTACAGAGTGGTTCTGCGATTCAAGGAGCCTGGGAAGTGATTCGCACACCAGTAACCAGTACTTACAGCACGGTCACAAAACCTTTTACCTCATACATTGATAGCATCTCCGGCTCGGTAACGGAATTTTTTGAGCCGGTTACAAGTTATGTTGATACTTTGATAACTGAAATACAGGCAGCGGTAGATGGTGTGATACAAGACATGCTTGGTCAGGCTGGTACAGATATGGGTGCAAACGCCGCTACTTCTACAACCGCTAATGCAGCTACAGATACTGCATTAGAGCAGGGCACTCAATCTATGGTTGGAACCGCTGCTGGCTATTTAATGACAGCCTATACCGCTTATGTGGTAGCGGTTATGGTGATACAGATCGTCTGGGAGTGTGAAACACCAGAGTTTGAGTTAGCGGCAAAGAAAACAACAAAGTCCTGTCAATACCTTGGCTCTTATTGCCAAAATAGGGTGTTCGGCGTATGTATAGAAAAACGAGAATCTTTTTGTTGTTTTAATTCACCGCTATCACGTATCATTAATGCTCAGGTACGCCCGCAGATCGGTGTCCCATATGGAAATATAAGAAATCCTGATTGTGGCGGACTCACCATGGATCAAATCGCATCTATTGACTGGACACAGATTGACCTGAGCGAATGGACGGCGATTTTAACCACAAATAACATGATGCCTGATGTCAATACCATGACACTGGACTCACTAACAGGTTCAGGCAGTGCGTTTAATATGGTTGACCCAGATACGCAACGACTTGATGCCGAACAACGGCTATTTGAAAGAATAGGCCAGGAAGATCTAGATCAACACCGCAAAGACGCAACAACAAATATGATTGTTGATCCAACGGGCACACTTTAACAAATCCCGCGAAAGTCTCCATCCAGAGCGTTAGATTGGGTGGGGTGGGATGCGAAAGGTGTAGGTACGTGCCTGCATGGGTCATTAGAAGCTCCGTCTACAGCCGCTGTTGCGGTTTAGGCGGTTCATTTTTCCATCGCTTTAATGAAGTAATGGATTTCACCCTGATTCACAATCATGGGAGCTTTTATTTTTTCTTCTTCTGATATTTTGACTTCACCCGGCGCTAGATAGAAATAAACCCATTCCGGAAGGTGTTTGCTTGTCGATATTAGCAGTTCAAGCTGGTTGTAATTGTTATAGCTCCCACCCATCATTCGAGCTATTTTTTTACTATAAAGCGATATTACAGTAAAACTTTTTGCGGCAGGATCAAAAAACCAGGTAGAACCACCACCTAAAAAATATGCTGTGTTATCAATTTTTCTTGGATTATAAGCAGCATAAGCAATGTTGCAGTATGCAGGAACAGGGGCGGTATCATTTTCTGTGAAATTGCAGAAATCAGGATTAACATGTGGCAACCTCATAACCATAACGGTTGCGTTATTTTTTCTTACGTTAGTATCTAATATAGGTTCATACCCAAGCTCCCTGCCTGCTTTTTCAGTAGCGTCAATAATAAGTTCAATTAATTTTTGCGATGCATCTTCTTTGTTACTGCTTATATCTTCAGGCATCCAGGCAATAACACTGTTTCGAGCGGCAGGTGATTTTGGCTGTAAAGCCCAGGATATTATATTTAGGCCAGCCGTGCTCAATGATGACAAGCCTGGTACGGGTGCACTATAACCAGCTAGCCCATAGACGGCACCATAACCCACAGAATGTCTTATATCAGAAACAGTATCTTTAGGTACAACTACATCTTTAAGCCCGTAATCCATACCCGCAGCTTTAACGATGTTTAAGGCTTTTGAATCCTCGGTATTATAAACGGGTGGTTTCTTTGATGCACAACCAGCTGAAACCAAAACAACACTAAATAAAACAACAGTACTTAAATATCTCACCACATTACTCCTTATTATTAAATATTTTATAATTATCTCATACATTTTTAAAATGCAAGTTTACTAATTGGTGCAATAATATTCAGACAAAAAAATAGCCGCAATAGCGGCTATTTGATTTTGCGTAAAAGACTATCAAGCAGTTGCCAGTTTAGGTTCTGGTTCCGAATCCGGTTCTAATGATGGCTCTGTCTCTTTTTTAGTGTCTTTCTTAACTTTTTTAACAGGTGCTTTAATTGCTTTTATTTCGGTTGTTTCATTTTCAGCTTCTTTAACCGCAGCCAGTATTTCTTCATCAGTGTCGGACGTATCAGCTGGCGCAGCAGCTTCAACCTCTTCTTTTTTACCCTGGCTAGCCGCATCATTCCTGGCGCGTTTTTCGATGTTGATAATGCGACCAGATAACTTAATAAGCCTTTGTCGCCACTGTATGCCGGCAACTTTCTTTTGCTTATCAGTGAGTTCTGACGCAAACCAGACTGTATCAATCAGGCGGATCAATTGATCCAACAACTCCACCAATACTAAAAACTTCTTCATTCTTGGTGAGTATAACTCAAGTTCAAATACGCGTGGCCGGGTATATCCAGCGAGTTTTTCTACGCCATTATCATCAAGAATCTTCTTCATCTGAGCAATTTGTAACATCAGATCTTTTTCACCATCAATGAAGTAATCTTTGATAACATCATTAACTTGGTCAATCTTTTCTTCATCGCAAGTTATTTGTAAAATGACTGAAATTGAAAATAGTGATCGATTTAATTTTTCAAAACAACGATCCATGACATGATGGGCTTGTAGACTACTAAATGTAACGGATTCTTTGAATACAGCGCGAGAATTTGGCTGTTGAGTTTGTGGCATTAGTGTTCTCCTAGCAAATAGACCAGGCTAGATTAGCACCCAGGATAAAAACACACTCTATGCAAGTTGCACCTAAAAGGTGTTAAATAAAAGGTTGAAATAATTTAAAAATAATATATAGTTATAGTTAAATAGTCTTTTGTCGCTTCTGCGACTCAGTAAGGTAACTAGCCTTCTCAAACAAATAGCATTCACAGCTTTCGCTGTTATTTAGTTAGGCTCTAACTAAATATTTTCATGGTTTATAGCAATAAATATTTATATTTTAAGCTTTAACCAGACAAATTCCATCTCCCTGACAAAATTTTAACAGTTATCATGTTGATACTTGTTGGTTGATGAATAGTGCCAATGAATTTATTTAATCCATTGGCTTTTTTGTGCATTGTCGAATGCACGTTATTACTACCCATCTGGGGATTCAATCCCCGTGTGGGGGTTGGTATCTCTAAATTCGGTATCCCGACCTCTCGGAGGCTCATTTAAGAATCTCCTCTGGGGGTCTTTAAGTGAGCCTCCGTCAGGCCACTTAAAAGAGGAAATACCATGAAAAAACCAAGCCCTACAGAAATTGCAAAAAAAATCCAGGTTGAAAACGGTCTATTTAATGGCCGTGCATCATTAGTTGATGCTTTTTTATCAGCACTGCCATGCTCACTTAAAGAGCCGGGCAATGATTTTTATATAAAATACCTATTCCTGGGTGTTAAAGACATACTTGTTAACAATAAAGTGCCGCAGCCTGAACAGCCTTGGGCTTTATTAAGTTAAAAGGTGAGGGAGGGGAGTTATCCCCTCCCATTTCAATTATGTAATTCAGTGTGACTTGTTAAGGTTATAGTGAATTACACATATTGAACGCATAACAGTTTTGTCGCTTTGCGACTTAAATAAGGTAACTAGCCTTTTCAAATAAATAGTACACAATACAATATTAGTTATATTTCGCCCACAGGGGTAACCCTGCTGTGGCAGTGTTACCTCTAACCTTTGAGGTAATTATGTTTGAACTATCCTACTATGCATTAAATGCGTTACTTGTCTGTATTGCAATCGCAGTTTTATGGGTTGCATTGAAAACCGTGTTCTCATTTATCGGTTTTTCCTATAAAGCAGTCAGTCTCCCATTTATTGCATCAAAAAAAACCAACCAGCATGAACGAGTTGTTTTTGTTACAAGCGTTAAGCCTAATAAAAAGCATAATGCAGCACACAAACAAAAAACATCCGACACCGCTAAAGAAACTGTTCTTTTAACTCAATTTGCAGATAAAAAGAACTGGTCTTCGTATGACGTTCCTACGTATTTGCGTAAGAATATTCCTCTTCATTAATGATTAAGCCTTATAGTTTAATAGCTACCTAGCAGCAACCCCTATAAGGGTTGTTCGTTTTTATTATTTTTAGCCTATACTCTGGTTACAGTTTTTTTACCAACACGGTGAAAATAACTGTAAACAAGTCTTAACGACTGAAATAATGACAATTATCAATAATAAGATAATTGGTTACGCATCATGGTGTTTCCGTGACGCGTTCCTTAAATGCCTTAAATAGAAATATTACGTCTTAAAACAAGGGCATTTAATGAACGCGTCACATATACGGAGGGGCCATGTTCATAAATAATTATTTTAACCGTTTGTCATTGCTACAAATTGACTTCACTATATGGAGTGGATATGCAATATATAATAAAACCACAGAAAAAAAATCCCAGTTAAAATGCGGGGAGCGAATTAAGTTAATCAATCACTCGCATTTTAAGCCTTTTAACCGTTTAAAAACAAAAACAAGAAGGATCTGCTTGGCGCACGGAATGCCATTTTTAAATGGCTTTGTTGTACCAACAGAAAAGGTTGATGTAATTAATTCGGAGCTTGAATTAATTGATGAAGAAATGAGAGAAGCAAAAAAATATTTCATCAGTAAATATGATGATTATTTACAAGAAATGATATTAAATTGCTGTTGCTCTACACATATAGAAGAACTAAAAGAATCAAAATTATCGAAAGACATAATTAAAGAAAAATTAAATTTTAACCACGTTATGATTAAAATTGTACCTTCAAATCAAAAGCATGAACACAAGATTAACGAACAAATCAATAATCTTGGTCAAGAACTTTTCGATGAAGCAGTAAGGGAGTCAAAACAGTTTTACAATAAAAATTTAAAAGACAAAATTAGTTGTCATATCAATACCAAAAAAACATTACTCAGATTGCGTGACAAGATAAACGGGTTATCTTTTTTAGAGGATAAATTAAAAACAGTATCTGCATTAATAGATTCAGCACTTTATAACTATAACCATACAGGTTCTGCCTTAATTGGGGAACAACGTAAAAAAGTGATGAAAGCAATAAGGACGCTTTTATCTGAAGATGAGATTATTGAATACGGAAAGTTAATTGACAAGCAAGCAAGCAAGCAAGCA
>JAFLJY010000162.1 GCA_022712755.1 Gammaproteobacteria bacterium | reverse complement strand
ACGCAGAGGCGCAGAGAAAAACAAATCTATGTTTGTAACAACGTAGGTCGGGCAATGCCTGCCCTACATTAAAATGTTTTTCTCTGCGCCTCTGCGTCTCTGCGGTGAAATGTTTTAATGTCTGTTATGTGTCGAAACCGGCCATTCCATATCTAACACTACCTGTCAGATGGTCGCTCTTACGCATCCATGCGTTCGCGACATTAGTGCTTCCATGCACGTCAATGCAGACTTATACAATCACCAAACACCCAGTTCAACCTTTTCTGACATTGCCTCCAGTGCATCACCATCAATAATAAGTTCCATATATCCATCGGCAAGAGAGGAGCTTGCTTCATGACTAAATTCCAGACCGGGAAAAAGCATTTTCGCAGACGTATTTTCGGTTATTTTAATAATTGAAATTAATGCTCTAACTTCCTGGTCTTCAATCACAGAGCATGACTTTATGTGGCTATTGTATATAGCGATGCATACTTTATCGGGTAGTTTCCAGTGTTTGGCGAGTAAAAACCCTAAAACAGCATGATTGGTACCGAATTGAAGTGTTTCATTTGCTAATGTGGAGACTGGGTGTGCCAGTCCATTCTTATATAACGCCGGATATTCAGGATATTTTTTTTCTATTATTAGGGCTCCTACGTCGTGGAATAGTCCTGCTATATAGGCAGATTCTGGAGAAATGCCATCAACATTATAAGACAGTGCTTTTGCGCCGAGCGCGCAGCCCTGAGCGCTTCTCCAAATAGTTGTTTGAAACGGTGTGGTTTCGCCTAGCGTTTGTTTTAGAGCAGAAACTAGAATGACTTCCTTTAATGTATTTAACCCCAGGAGCATAGTGGCCTGTGAGATAGAATCAATTTTTCGTGATAATCCAAAACTTGCAGAGTTTATTATTTTCAACGCCATTCCTGATAGCGCTATATCAGAAGCCAATATTTCTCCAATTTTGGATAAATCAGGTTCTTGTTTTGCGATCTCTTGCTGTAGAGCAAGAATAGCCTCTGGTATTGCCGGAATATTGGTTCCTTTCATAAAATTAAAAGCCTGGGTCAATTCGGCTTTTGATGGTATATCTGATGGTATATATGTCATAAATTGTTTCTCGGTAATTTTTACGATTGCCACATTACATAGCTGGTAGCCTGGGGTGAGGAGTGACCCCTAACAAATACCGATGCTACAAATACCAATGACAGGGTTTGAGAACTTCCCCCAACATTCTAATTAATACAAGAAAAGTTGTGTTCATCCTATCTCATACCTGCACATGATTCCCTTATATTCTTCCACACCCTGTTCTTTTGTCCACACCAGGTCTCCAATTATCTTAAACTTCGCAACTGAAATAGCACCACGTTTGCCTCGTTTTTCGCTAGAGTTGGCTAAATTTTCAGTAACCTCTTCGTGATGCAGTTGGTACATTTCCAGTGGCTCAAATTCATTATCCATCAAAGACAAAATAACAATGTCCCAGTTGCCATTCGGATTTAACTGGCCGATTCGATGCCCCGATTTTACGCTGTCACCAATTACCCGACTTTTTATTAAAACTCTCAAGCCGCATCGATGATTGTTGCCAATTGCATCATAACCACAGTTGCGGTCTTCAGTAAGCGTGAGATCAAGCTGTTTGGATACGTCATAACGCGCAATTTCACCCGAAACAGGCAGCATAGTACCTGTAGTACGCTTAAATTCAGCCGCTAATCTACGGGTTTCATTAATCAGTTTATCAATTGAGTATAAAGACATGCGTGTACTTAGTATACCTGTATCCAGTTATTCTGGATCCGGCTTCCTGTATTAATTCATCGGCAGTAAGTGGTACTTTGGAGATCGTAGCATTAATTATAGGTTATAATGTTTTTTTGTCAGCTACCATGTTATAAATACAAAGAAAACTAGTGCCTCGTAACATATAAAGTATCGCAATATTGCGTAGTGATTTGGCGTGCCAACAAGGCGCGACTGACGGCGCATAGCAACGCTATGTAACAAAAGTCGCAACGCAGTTGGCGCGTCAAATAATAAGCAAGATGCGACACTTTATGTGTTACGAGGTACCAGGTAAAGCAGTAGCTAAAAAGTCAAACAGAAAAACAAAGAGCTTATGTTATGAGCAATCAGGAAATTCGTTGGCAACAACGCTTCAACAATTTCAAACGTGCCTTTTTACTACTTCGTGAGGCGATAGAAAGTGATCTTAATAATATGAGCCAACTGGAAAAAGAGGGCGTTATCCAGCGCTTTGAATATACCTTCGAACTGGCCTGGAATGTTCTAAAAGATAAAATGGAATATGATGGTATTAATCTGGATAAAATTTCACCTAAGTCGGTAGTCAGGCAGGCGTATGCAAGCAAATATATTAACGATGCAGAAACATGGTTAAAAATGATTGGTGATCGTAAATTAATGAGTCATACCTACGATTTTGCAAAATTTGAAGTGGTAATAGAAAGCATAGAGAAAAGTTATCTACCGATGCTGGATGAGTGGTATATGGATTTGTTGGTGGAAGTTAACGAATAATGTTAATTGTACAGTCAGATACAGGTCTAACAGAAAATAATTTAACTGCTTTAAAAAATGTGTTTGCAAAGTTTCCGGCAATTGAACAGGTTAAACTTTATGGCTCCCGCGCTAAGGGTACTTATAATCCACGCAGTGATATTGATTTAGTGGCGTTTGGTCAAAAACTTGATCGCTACATTATTGCTGAAGTATTGATGGATTTAGATGACTCTGATATTCCTTATCAAATTGATTTTCAAAATTATCACGCTTTAAAAAATCCTCAACTTATCGAACATATAAATCGTGTCGGCAAAGTGATTTATATGTTCGATAGATCAGGTAAATATATGCAAACCTAAGTATTGAATTAAGAGATGTCCTTGCCTCAATCAGCTCGCCTTGTTTAATTGTTACATGCTAAACTACACCAATAGTATGATTTTTGTGAGATATCTAAAATGACAACAACACGAAAAACCATTACCTTAACCAAACAGCAGGACAATTGGGTGAAGGCGCAAATTGCAAATGGTGACTATACCAATGACAGTGAGTATTTCCGTGATCTGATACGCCGTGACCAGGAACAGCGTTCTCGGTTTAACACGCTCAAAACATCCATTATGGATGGGCTAAACAGTGGCATTAGCCAACGCACGGTAGGTGATATCTGGGCAGAGGCAGAAGCGAAACACAACGCTAGGAGCTAGTCCGAGAATAGAGAACCTACTGCAAATCCCATAAATGTCATAATCTGAGCTTATTGAAATCGTTAAATATACCCAATATTCGCCTCATTCAATAAACTCACCTTATAACCTTTCTGTGATTTTCGCTACGATTTCTATTCTCAGACAAGCTCCTAGGAATGGATAAATACAGTTTAACAAGACGGGCTGACAACGATCTTGTGGATATTGCCGAATACACCATTAAAGAATTTGGCATTAAACAGGCACGCCGTTATCGTGATGCCATGGAATTGTGTTTTTTGACCCTGACTGAAAACCCTTATATTGGACAAGATGCCAAAGAATTTGCACCCGACTTGCGCTGTTTTGAGCATCGTTCTCATCTTATATTTTATCTGCCACAAGCCAGCGACATTCTCATCGTCCGCATATTACACAAACTCATGGACGTTTCAAAACATCTTTAATTGACCCAATCCTCACTTCCTGGCTTAGCTCTGGAATCTGCGATTTATAAGGCGTGTTCATATATCTTACCCCGCCATAAACCCGTCAAAAGTTCAAAATAACGCGACGTAAGTTTGTCGTTATCATTTTTAATGCCCCCAAGTTATTGAAATGCATTAAGTTTCATAAATCGGCACGATCCTTGCTCATTGTAATGCTGAAACCGGAATAAGCAGAGTAAGTAACAATGAGCACTAAATCTATTACAGCAAATGAACAACTGGAAGATGCCTTTGAATTATTTAATCAGTTTTCTGAAAAACTTAGCAGTTCTTATGGCGTTCTTGAAACTCAGGTTGCACGATTAACCGAAGAACTGGCACAGGCACGCAGTGAACGTTTAATTCAACTGACAGAAAAAGAAGTGCTTGCCTCACGGCTGGAAGGGCTACTTGATGCACTGCCAGCGGGCATTGTGGTACTGGATGTTGATGGCTGTATAACACAGACAAACCCGGTTGCATGTTTCATGTTAGGCAGCAATAAACTGCTGGGTAAAAAATGGCAGGATGTGGCGAGGCAGTCCATAAAAACGGATGCAGATGAATTATGCCTGATGGATGGTCGCTGGATAAATTTGTCTGTTTGTCCCTTGAGTATGAACAACATGGATTCACATGTCACTGGAAAAATAATTTTAATTTCAGATATTACTGAAAACCGTAAATTGCAAATAAAACTTGATCGGCAGCAAAGATTAAGTTCACTCGGTGAGATGGTTGCCAGTCTTGCTCATCAAATTCGTACACCACTTTCATCCGCCTTGTTGTACATATCAACAATTAATCATCCAGTAAATACTAAGCAAGACAGAATCCGTTTTGCAGAAAAAACAAAAGAGCGATTGCATCATTTGGAGCGGGTGGTTAATGACATGTTAATTTTTGCCAGGGGTGATGTGTCAAATTCTGAGTATATAAACGCAAGTGAAACCATGCTTCAACTAAAGACTTCTATCAAACAGAGTGTGATTTTTCCTAATCCGATGTTATCTAATCAGGTATCTAACCAGGTCGTAGATAATATTCAGTTTGATATAGACAGTAATTTGCAAAACGTAAAAATAAAAGCAAATAGTGATGTTTTGCAAAGTGCTTTGCAGAACATTATTGATAATGCCATCGAAGCCTGTACCCCATCTGATCATCTCGAAACAAAAATGATAGAGACGAAAACGATAAAGGTCAGGGCTTTACTAAACGCAAATAAGCAGTTTGAAATTACTATTTCTGATAATGGCTGTGGTATGCCCGATGTAATTATAGACAAAGTGCTGGAACCGTTTTTTACTACTCGCGCATCGGGCACAGGTTTAGGTCTTGCCGTGGTCAATGCAACAGTAAATCGCTATGGTGGCGAAATGAAACTATCTTCAAAACAAGGAGTGGGTAGTGAATTTACTATCACATTACCATCTGCTGAAGTAACGGGAATGTTGCCAAGTAACTTAAGCAGTATAGAAAGTCATACAGGGGCAAAGATAATAAATATTTTTAGTGGTGCCGCTTCTGGCAATAACACAATAAATAAACAAGAGGTGGCACTATGAATCAGGCCGAATCAAAGCTTATGAAATCTGGAACCATACTGATTGTCGATGATGATCCATCATTACGCGATGTGTTAAGCAAAACATTGAGCATGGAAAATTTATCGGTTGAAGTTGCGGAGGATGGAAATCAGGCTTTAAAAATCCTGCAGCATAATAAAGACATCGTTTTATTACTAAGCGATGTGCAAATGCAACCTATGAATGGACATGAGTTATTAAAGAACTGCAAAAAACAGTTTCCTGATCTGCCTGTTATTTTAATGACAGCCTATGGCACTGTCAAAAATGCAGTCAATGCGATGCATGATGGCGCAGTTGATTACCTGGTTAAACCTTTTGAATATAACGCGCTTCTTGAAATGGTTTCACGTTTTATACAGCCTGTTATACAGCCCGTTACCAGCCTCGATAACGGAATCGATGCTGATTTCGCTAGTAATATTAACAGTGACGTGAACAGTGGCTTAATAGCGATTGATGAAAAAAGTCTGCAACTATCACAGGTGGCAAAAAGAGTGGCTGCTACAGAAGTAACAGTAATGATTACCGGTGAATCAGGTGTTGGCAAGGAAGTGGTCTCACGTTTTATTCATGTTAATTCTTCACGTGCAAATGGGCCGTTCATTGCCATTAACTGTGCAGCCATCCCGGAAAACATGCTGGAGTCTGTACTATTTGGTTATGAGAAAGGCGCGTATACCGGTGCTTATAAATCAAAAGCTGGAAAGTTTGAACAGGCGCAAGGCGGTACTTTATTGCTTGATGAAATCACAGAAATGGATTTAGCATTGCAGGCTAAATTATTACGTGTATTACAGGAACGTGAAGTTGAACGTTTAGGCGGCAGTAAAGTTATTCCACTGGATGTAAGAATTTTGGCAACCACTAACCGTGATCTTCATCAGGTTGTTGCTGATGGAGAGTTTAGAGAAGACTTGTTTTATCGTTTAAATGTATTTCCAATCAATATTCCACCTTTGTGTGATCGTATTGATGACATCCTGCCATTAGCCAACAAGATGCTAAATGATCATTATCGTGGCAGCGAAAAAATAGCTTTTTCATACGCTGCACAAAGAATGTTAAAAAATCATCGCTGGCCGGGAAATATCCGCGAGCTTGATAATGTTGTGCAACGTGCGTTGATATTGAGAACCGGAAATCTCATCGATGCGCATGAGATTCAATTTGAAGAAGTCTTACACAATATTAAAAATACAGCTAGAAACATGGCTTATGCCAGTAGCCATGCAACGGAAGAAGAACTGCCAGTCCAGCAGTCAGGCTTAAATGGCGACCTTAAAGCACACGAACATGATCTGATTATTTCTGCATTACATACTAAAAATAGTCGCAAGGAAGTGGCAGAAAAACTGGGCATTAGTCCTCGTACCTTACGCTATAAACTTGCCAGAATGCGGGATGCGGGCGTGGCGCTACCGGCATGAGTGCAGTGAGTGCAAACCAAAAAATTTATTGTCATCTCTAACAGAGGGAGAGATCTTATACAGCAGTAGATCAAGATCTCTCCCTCTGGTCGAGATGACAGTTCGTAGGTTGGGGTGAGGCACGAACCCCAACAGTGTTATGTGAGATGGCTTGTTGGGGGCCGTGCCTCGCCCCAACCTACGAACTGAAATTAAAGGATAAGTTATTGCCAAATATGCCGATAATGGTATTGATTAAAACGGTTGGTAATAAAGAAAGACAAACAAAGTAATAAACCTGAAGTAGGTGATGAATATGAGTGATTTAGACGTTGGTCAATTATTACAGCAAATGCGTAGCATGGCTGCAATGGCAGAAAATAAAATGCCAACGCATATGCCGATACAATCAGGATCGGAAGTTGGCAAACCTGACTTTGCACAGTTATTGAAGGATTCAGTCAATAAAGTTAACGAAACACAAAAAGCATCTTCAGGATTAGTGAAGTCATTTGAGTTGGGTGATCCCAATGTGAATTTAAGTGAAGTAATGATTGCTATGCGTAAAGCCAGTGTATCGTTTGAGGCAATGAAACAAGTACGAAATAACCTGGTTTCTGCCTATAAAGAAGTAATGCGGATGCCAGTGTAAAAGCAATGGTTAATTATTAATTGTTAATGATTAATGAGAAGCCAAAATAAACAACTAATGGTTAAGATTCGGTTTTTGTTTTTCCGTCCTTTGGTTCGTTAACGGCACATCCGTGTGCCACTACTCATTAACCATTAACCATTAACAATTAATAATTGGTATTTAACAATGGCTTTAGTCTCAGCAGAAAATGTAACAGAACAGGCGCAGGGTTTTAATTCCTTACCCGGTTTACGTCAACTAGGATTAATGGTAGGGCTGGCGCTTAGTGTTGCACTAGGAGTCACCGTTGCCATGTGGTCGCAAACACCCAATTACAGCATGTTGTATGGCAACCTTTCTGCTAAGGATTTATCACAGGTGACGCAGTCACTCGATAGCGCGGGTATTCAATATAAACTGGATCCAGGTAGCAATGGTATTTTGGTTTCTGCTGAACAATTACAGCAGGCAAAAATAAAACTTGCCGGTAATGGTTTATCCATTGGCGATGAAGTGGGTTTTGAATTATTAGACAGAAATGAGGGCCTTGGCAGTAACAGCTTTTTATTAAAGGCGCGATACAAGCGTGCACTTGAAGGCGAACTTTCACAAACCATCGCTCGGCTAAACATGGTAGAAAGCGCGCGTGTGCATCTGGCCATTCCAAAACAATCTGCATTCGCACGTAAAAGCAGTAAACCTGGGGCATCCGTTGTGATTAAGCCCTTCCCAGGTTGGGTAATAAATGATGTGCAAACCGCAAGTATCATCAATATCGTGGCATCAAGCGTACCGGGTATGGATGCCACGCATGTAACAGTGGTTGACGACAAAGGTCGCCTGCTTAGCAGTAAAAGCAGTCAGTCAAATATGTTGTTGAGTAGCACTCAGTTTGATTACACCAGTAAACTTGAAGAGAATTATGTGCGTCGGATACTCGACATTATTATACCTATTGTGGGCAGTGAAGGTGTTCGAGCACAGGTTGTTGCTGAGGTTGATTTCACCACGCAGGAACAAACCAGAGAAAGCTTTTTACCTGATACAAGAACTGTACGCAGTGAGCAACTATTCGAACAAACGGCTAATCAGCTTGCAGCGATAGGTATTCCCGGTGCCTTAACCAATCAACCGCCTGCCGGTGGTCGTACCAATAACGCACAAAATGCAAATCAGCAAAATGCAGGACAATCAGGTAATAGTTCTACCCGTGCTGTACGTAATTATGAAATAGATCGAACGATTAGTCACACACGACAATCGCCAGCAAAACTCCAGCGTTTGTCTGTTGCTGTGATTGTTGACTATCGTACCTCCGTTAATAAAAAAGGCACTGTAAAAAGAGAGCCATTAACTGAAGAAGAAATACAGTTTATTACCTCACTTGTTAGCGAAGCGGTCGGTCTGAATAAAGCACGAGGTGACAGCATTAATGTGGTTAACACTGCGTTCAAATTACCTGAAGAAGTTGAAGCCATGCCAGAGCCGCCAATATGGGAACAAGCCTGGGCATTGAACCTGGCGAAACAAATACTTGGCGGTTTGGTGGTGTTGTTTATTGCCTTTGGTGTGTTACGTCCCATGTTGAAAAATCTGTCAACACATGGTGAATCTGCTACAGCGTCAGTTGCTGCATTGCCAGAAGGTGAGCCGATTCAACGTTTACCTGGGGGAGAGGATCGTTTGACATTAACCAATCAAAGTCCAACAGATGCTCAGCAAATAAAAGATGTCGCAGGCACCATGGTAAAAGAAGATCCCAAACGTGCCGCGTCTGTATTGAATTCCTGGGTAGCTGCTGATGGATAACGAATAATGGATAACGAATAATGGATAACCAATGATGGATAATATCGGGGAAGAAGACGGTAACATCAAAAATATATCCGGCGCAGAACGTGCGGCTATTTTTATGATGAGTTTGGGTGAGCAAAATGCGGCAGAAGTGTTAAAACACATGACACCGAACGACGTACAAACCATTGGCAGCATAATGGCATCGCTTTCTAATGTATCAAATAAAAAAGTTGATGCTGTCATTGG
The DNA here is from genome assembly GCA_022712755.1 of Gammaproteobacteria bacterium. Taxonomy (GTDB): domain Bacteria; phylum Pseudomonadota; class Gammaproteobacteria; order SZUA-229; family SZUA-229. The sequence goes on along the minus strand of JAFLJY010000162.1, from coordinate 10,967 downwards.
TGCTTTTGTCAACACGGCAAACCTGCAATCAGGCGTTGGCGTTGATTCTGATGAATACATAAGAAAAATGTTAATCAATGCACTGGGTGAAGATAAAGCAGGCAGTGTTATTGATCGCATTCTTACCAGTAAAAGTTCAAAAGGGCTTGAATCCTTAAAGTGGATGGACCCGCGAGCCGTTGCTGATGTGGTTAAAAACGAACATCCGCAAATAATAGCCATTGTGCTTTCTTATCTGGACAGTGGCCATGCCGCAGAAATCTTGCAACACTTACCCGAGCGTGCGCGTTCTGACGTGTTAATGCGTATTGCTACACTAGAAGGTGTACCACCAGCAGCATTGCAGGAATTAAATGAAGTTCTGGAAAAACAGTTTTCCGGTAGCGGTAGCATGCAAAACTCCGGTGTCGGTGGCGTAAAGGTGGCAGCAGATATATTAAATTTTATGGATGGCGCATCAGAAACAGCTATTACAGAAGCGATAACGGAACATGATGAAGAGCTGGCTCAGGAAATTCAGGACCAGATGTTTGTCTTTGAGAACCTGCTTGAAATTGATGGTCGCGGTATTCAGGCGATATTACGTGATGTCCAGTCAGAACAGTTAATCACCGCATTAAAAGGTGCGGATGATGCAATGAAAGAAAAGATATTCAGCAATATGTCATCTCGTGCAGCCGACATGATGCGTGAAGATCTTGAAGCCAAAGGTCCGGTACGATTAAAAGATGTAGAAGCCGCGCAGAAAGAAGTGCTGGCTGTAGCGCAACGTCTCGCCGAAGCGGGTGAGATACAATTAGGTGGTAAGGGGTCGGATGATGAGTACGTCTAAAGTAATAAGTTGTAAAACCCGCCAGCAGTGCAAACCCTGGCGCGCACCTGATTTTAATATTTCTGAAGAGTCCGTTTTTGACTACAAACTAACCGATCCAGAAATATTGAACCATCGTAGCCAACAGCAAAAAATACGTCAGCAGGCTTATGAAAAAAGTTACGCAAAAGGTTATATGGAAGGGTTATCGCAAGGCCAGAATGAGATCAACACACAGCTTCAGTATTTACAGTCAATAATGGCGACATTAGCCATGCCATTACCTAATTTTGATGAACAACTGGTTGATGAAATGGTGCAGCTGAGCATGTCTGTTGTTAAGCAATTGATCAGACGAGAGCTAAAAACCTCACCAGATGAAATTGTCGCTGTAATAAAAAAGGCGATAAGTTTATTACCATCAGCATCGGCAGGGGTAACACTTGAATTACATCCCGAAGATGCAAAACTGGTTCGACACACATTAATGGATCCTGATGACCAATCAGGCTGGAAAATTAATGCCGACCCTTTTTTAAGCCGCGGAGGTTGCCGTGTATTAACCAACTCGTCTCGTATTGATGCCACTGTTGAAACACGACTAAACGCGGTGATTGCCTCTGTGTTAGGTGGTGAGCGCACACAGGATTCAGCTGATGATGTCTGAACAACAGTCTGAGAATTCACCGCAACATTCTAAACACCAGCGAAGCTCGATATGGTGTGAAATTTTGCAAAAATATAAATCACGTGCGCAGCAGGATGTACCACTTATTGTAGAAGGTAAGCTTGACAGGATGGTTGGCTTAACCATGGAAACTGTTGGTTGCCATGCTGCAGTGGGTGCTCGTTGTTTAGTTGAATCAGCAGATGGTGATATGGAGGCTGAAGTCGTTGGTTTTTCAGGCGAACGACTTTACCTGATGCCAACAGGTGAAATAACAGGCCTGGTACCCAACGCGAGAGTTATCCCTGGAAAAGGTTTATACGAAGCAAAAGTAGGTGATGAACTGCTAGGTAGAGTGATAGACCCGGCAGGCAAGCCACTTGATGGTAAAGGCCCGATTGTTTGCCATAAAAGTTTACCACTGGCAGGAAAACGCAGTAACCCGTTGGCTCGATGGGCAATCAATGAACCATTGGATGTTGGCGTGACCGCAATAAATTCATTGTTAACCGTTGGCCGTGGCCAACGTATGGGGCTGTTTGCTGGCAGTGGTGTCGGTAAAAGTGTTTTGCTTGGTATGATGACCCGTTTTACAAAAGCAGATGTTGTTGTTGTTGGTTTAATTGGTGAACGTGGTAGAGAGGTAAAAGATTTTGTTGATAACATTTTGGGTGAGCAGGGTATGCAACGTGCAGTGGTTGTCGCCAGCCCAGCTGATAGCCCACCGTTAATGCGAATGCACGGTGCGTGGTTAGCCACCACTGTTGCTGAATATTTTCGTGATAAAGGGCTAAACGTTTTATTACTAATGGATTCATTAACCCGTTTTGCACAGGCACAACGTGAAATTGCACTGGCCATTGGCGAACCGCCAGCAACTAAAGGATATCCACCGTCAGTTTTTGCCAAACTACCTCAATTAGTTGAAAGGTCGGGAAATAATGGTGAAAACGGAGGTTCAATAACCGCATTTTATACCGTACTGGCCGAAGGTGATGATAGCAATGATCCTATTGTCGATTCAGCGCGAGCAGTGCTTGATGGGCACATTATGTTATCTCGAAGTATCGCTGAATCAGGTCATTATCCGGCAATTGATATTGAAGCCTCAGTCAGCCGTGTAATGAACGACGTGGTTACACAAGAACATAAAAAAGCAGCCATTCGATTTAAGCAACTGCACTCAATCTATAAGAGAAACCAGGATCTGATTAGCGTTGGTGCATACCAGTATGGTAGTGATCCTTCTATTGATGAAGCCATAGATTTCAATGATGTATTCATGCATTTTTTGCAGCAGGATTCCAGTGAAGCTTTTTCCTATAATGACAGTGTTAATCAACTATTACGCATGGTTACAGAGCGCGAGTAATGCACCCGTTAATACAAGAATTCAAACAGGAGCTAAGGCAAATGCAAACGCTTGTTCGCCAGGCAAAACGTGAAGAAACCAGGGCAAGCAATGATATGTATAGTTCTGAACACCAGGCAAAACGTCAGCAATCTCAGCTTGAGGAGTGTTTGAATTATAAAGAGGGCTCGCTTAACGGCTTAAAGTCAGCAAAAGATTCCGGTTTGTCGCCTATGCAAATACGTGAGTGCAAGTTATTACTTGAGTATCTTGATTCCGTTTTGGAAACAAGACAGTATAAGGCAGATATCAGTCAGGAAAATTATGAAAATGCCAAAATGTTATGGTTGGAAAAACAGGAACACTATCAACGATTAAAACAGGCACTGCAACAACTTGAAGAAGAAAATAGTGAGCGCATGATAGATGATATTAAACCCACTCATAACAAAACATATAGAACTTATAAAGGCTAATTGATAATTGACAATGGATAATGGATAATTAAAAAAGCCAAACCATAACCAACGGTTGTTTTGTTTTTAATTATCAATTATCAGTTATCCATTGTCAATTATCAATTATCAATTATCAATTAAATAACATGACATGCAAAATTCAAAAAAATTACAACCTATAGCCAATCTGGCAAACCTCAGCGAACGCAGTGCAGCGAGAGTACACGGCAGTGTTTTACGCGAACTAAAAAAACAGGAAAATCAACTTAATGAATTAATTAACTACCGTGACCAGTATTTAAACGCATTTAAAACAGCGAGCGAATCTGGACTGTCTGCAGTCCAGATGCAGGACTACAGGATTTTTCTACAGCGTCTGGACAATGCCATTTTGCAACAGCAACAGCAGGTAGCAAATGGAAAACAGAATACAGAGTCAAGTCAGCGGAAATGGATGGATAAACGAAACAAAAGTAAAATGATCAATAAAGTGGTTGAGAACAGACAACAACTTGAAAACAAACAGGCAGAGAAGCGCGAACAGAGAGAATTGGAAGATCGACCCTGTAATAGTAATTAATAATTATGTGTATAAGTCAGGATTTTATCTGGCAGGCAGTGTCAGATATAGAATGGCTGATATCGACACATAGCGGAAGTTAAAAGAACAAGATTTTTTTCCACAGATGAACACAGATAAAAGCGTTTATTGTTAGCTTCGCCGTAGGCGAGAGCTAAAAAATATCTGTGTTCATCTGTGTTCATCTGTGGATAAAAAGTTTTTTCTTGTGTCCGCTAATGACCGTAAGCAGTCATTCGTTGCCATGCTTCCAGCGTGAGGAAGATTAATCTAAAATACTATTATTGGTTGCCCTTATCGCATTAAAAAAACTATCGCACAACTGTTCAGGGCTAATGTCAAACTCCAGCTTGTTTATTTCGTCCCAGTCACCTTTTTCGTATGCAACTACACATTCTAAAATTTTACCTGTCTGACCATCGAAGTACATCAGGGCATCATAAATATCGTTGGATAAAGGCAGGGTTTTTAATATCTGTTTCATCGGCAGGCCAAGTAAAGCATCTAAAGTAGAAAGTAGTCCAACAGAGAAAAAATGCTGAGGATCCTGTTCTCCTAATTGTTCAGCTATCTGCTCACACATGTATGCACGAGTCATAGTTAACTGCATGAAATCACTGGGCTTACTGCTTATATTCGACATTGCGATTAACGAGGCCCAGTGTTTTAATTTCTTCAAACCCACATAGGTGATTGCTTCACGGATCGAAACCACTTTTCGTGACAGTGCGTAATGAGCTGAATTGATGTATCTGAGTATCTTGTAACATAAGGATACATCATGTGAGATGGCGCCAATTAAATCATCAAATGCAATTTCATCATTATGCAGGTCTGCAAGAAGTGAAATGATGGTTAGCTTATTAGCTGGAATGGTTTTACCTTCAATAACCTTTGGTTTAGCGAGGAAGTATCCCTGAAATAGATCAAAACCACAGGCATGTAAAAAATCATACTCTTCTTCTGACTCGATTTTTTCAGCGAGAAGTTTGACATTGTATTTTCTTAGTTGAGTGACATGATTTTTTATCTCTTCACTGCTTAGAAGCGGAATTTCTACCTTTATATAATCAACCAGGGGCAGTACTGGATCCCATTCGCCGGAGTAAATAAAATCATCCAGTGCAAGAGAAAAGCCCTGGTCAACAAGTTTTTCCAGACCGTTGATAAGTGCGTCATCGACAATAGTATCTTCAAGGATTTCGAGTACGACTTTTTTTGAAGGTAAATTAACGGGGATTTCACCTGTTAGATACTCTTTGCTCAGGTTGATAAAAGCTGTTTTATTTCCAGTGGCTGCAGTAAAGCCAAATTCTGTGATCAGATTAAGGATAACGGTGGTGGTGGACGCATTCTGACAGATAATGCTTGCCCTGTTTTTACTTGAATCACGATATAAAAGTTCGTAGGCAACTATATTCATCTCTCTGTCAAAAATGGGTTGACGGCCGATGTATACTGTTGATTGATCTTCCTGGTCAGTTGTAAATGTATTATTTATTAAGTGATTGGTATTTTTCATTAATAATAGTCCTTTCTGATTAATATTTATTACGGGAACCCATACATGAAGGGCATCGGCAATTCAAAATAAAACTTTAGCCTGGGAGGATAAGCTCCAGGCAATAGAGAGCTATTGTGTGGCTACAGAGGAATTCCTACAAATTGGCATACACCTTGCATTTATTTTGCGTGTATGTATGTTAATAATTTACAGTACTAAACAGGAAAAGCAGGGCAATGACTACAACTATCAATCCAGTAACAACCGAACCGTTAAATTCTGCAACAACATCTCTCGTGCCAAAATCAAAAGCCGCTACAGAAGGGGTAGATGGCATTACCACTGAAGATTCGCAAAACAGTGAAGGTTCATTTCTAACATCGCTGGAAAAACTTATCGACGAGGCTACTGTCACTGAGGAAACCGTAGCCATGTCAGCAGACGGCAATGTTTTGCCTGTAGCAGGGAAACAATTCGAAAATACGGCAGAAGATGACCGCTCGTTATTATTACCCGGGTTGATAGCCGAGACGAATGTTTCGTTCCCACGCTCCAGCGTGGGAACGCATACGGGGCTTGCCGCTAGCACAGATATAGGAGCGTGGGAACGAGAAAGCAGCATGAAAATGGGTTCTGAGGGTGCGCTGTTATCAACATCAATACGCCAGCTTTTACAAGCCGATGTGAAAGCACAGGGGCAAAACACACTAACAGGTATAACAAACAGTAATGCTGTGGCAGCCAATATCACAACGGATAGTGTTACTACTCGTCAGGCTGAAGCATCACTGATGAATTTAGATAATGTTGTTATAGCCAGTCAAAAAAACCCAGCATCAATGTCGTCATTAACCGGGCAGCTACCAGTTATGTCAACACAGCAATCATTAGCAATGCTTGATACTCAGTCAGTGCTATTGCAACAGTCAAGCAGTGCCCTGGTTGAAAATAACAGTAGTCTTTCACCTTCATTGAGTCCTTCATCAGGCAGTCTTAGCTCGACCAGTTTAGCAACGATGCCGCAATTAAGCATCGGTGAACGTTTTGGTCAGCCGGGTTGGGCACAGGGAATGAGCAAGCAGATTGTCTGGATGACTAATCAAAATATTAACACCGCAGAAATACGCTTGAATCCGGCGCATCTGGGGCCAATAGAGGTGCGCATAGATATTAGAGATGAGGTGATTAATGTTGCGCTAAGCAGCCGTCATGCAGTCGTCAGGGAAGCCATGGAAACGGCTCTGCCAAGGTTACGCGAAATGTTTGATAACAATGGCATGAACCTGGCCGATGCAGATATTTCACAACAGTCATTTTCCGAGCAGCGTGAGCAAAATACAGCAAACGGCCGGGGCAACACACTCAATAGTGCTACTGGGGACAGCGATTTTATTAGCCCTGATGAAGCCGTAATACACCATTCTGCAATATCTACCGCTGTGGTTGATTACTATATTTAAGAAGTCATTTAAATTGACGTAGATCGTAGGTTGGGGTGAGGTACGAACCCCAACAGTAGCGGCACATTGATGTGGCATTTACGAACCAAAAGACGGAGTAGATACTGTAGCAATTTGTTGGGCATCATAAAAAACATTCACCCCAACCTACGTGCTTACATGGATTCACAGGATGAACAGGATTTTTATCATACAGACGAAAATCCTGTATAACCTGTGCATCCATGTAAAAAAGAAAAACCATCTGTAGACTAAAATTTTTGACCATTTGAAATAGGTTGATTTCACTCCTACATCACAGACAGAATTCTGTCACTTCCCCGTAAACCACGTCAAAATTCCATCACCTGATTAATTAGCCTCTGCAACTTAATGATATTTATACATATATCATTAAAAAAATGATTGGCACGTCTTTTGCTTTTAATTTCTGTAAGACAAATAAAATTTTTGATAGAAGGCGAAAACCATGGCTGATGTTAATCTGGCAGAAGAACAGGAAAGTGAAGAAGGCGAGCAGAAAAAAGGTAAATCATCAACTGTAAAAATAATCATTATTGCTATTTTGGCTACGGTTTTAATCGGTGGCAGTCTGGTTGGGGCAACATTGTATTTTACTGGTGCTTTCGATCCTGAAAGTAGTACAGATAAAAAAGAAAAATCAGAAGATGATGTTGAGGGCGATGAGGAAGAAGAAGTTGTAGAGGAAGAACCCAAAGGCCCTCCAATATACCAGACCATGGATCCTAAATTTGTTGTTAGTTTTCGTGACCAACGTGCTGCAAGATTTATGCAGTTTTCGCTTCAGGTGATGGCACGAGAGAATGATGTTATTAAACAAATAAAAGAACACATGCCGGCAATCCGTAGCAGCTTAATTATGCTGTTTGATGTACAGAATCAAACAACTATGGCGACAAGCGAGGGCAAGCAGGAATTGTTAAACAACGTTGTAACCGATGTTAATAAGACCCTGAAAATAGTCACCGGTATGGATGAGTTGGAATCTGTTGTAGAAGCGGCTTATTTCACTTCGTTTGTGATTCAGTAGGGGGCTAAAGCGTGAACGATATTTTATCACAGGATGAAATAGACACTTTATTGAATGGTGTCGATAGTGGTGATGTTGATACTGAGAGTGATGACTTAGCGGAAGACGGTGAAGCCACCTCTTACGAACTGGGTAGTCAGGATCGCATTATTCGCGGTCGCATGCCGACACTCGATATGATTAACGACCGCTTCGCAAGATATTTACGCATTAGCATGTACAACATGTTACGTCGCACTATTGAAGTGACTGTTGTAGGTGTCAACATGATTAAATTTTCAGAATATGTCCGCGGATTGTTTATGCCGACCAGTTTGAACCTGGTGAACATTAATCCATTACGCGGTACAGGACTGTTTGTCATTGATCCCAACCTTGTTTTTGCCACGGTAGATAATTTTTTCGGTGGTGATGGCCGCTACCACACACGCATTGAAGGACGAGAATTCACCCCAACAGAAAATCGAGTTGTGCAGATATTGCTTGAGCTGTTATTTGCAGACCTTGAAAAATCCTGGGAACCGGTGATGAAGCTGGAATACAAATACCTTAATTCAGAAATTAATCCTCAGTTCGCCAACATTGTTAGTCCGACTGAAGTTGTTGTTGTACAAAAATTTAAAATGGAACTTGAAGGTGGTGGTGGTGAATTTCATGTGGTTATGCCGTATTCAATGCTTGAGCCGATTCGTGAATCGCTTGATGCGGGTATGCAAAGTGATCAGGCCAATACTGATTGTCGTTGGACTAAATCACTAAAAGAAGAATTAAAACAGGCCGTTGTTGATATTGATAGTTCACTGTGTCAAATCAAAATGTCAATCGCAGAAGTCTTAAATCTAAATGAAGGTGATGTTATTCCGATTGACATGCCAGACATGGTGACCGTTAGAGCTGAAAAAATACCGATATTTAAAGGCACGCTTGGCAATTCAAATGGCAAAAATGCAGTGCAATATGTGACACCAATCACACGACCTGAATACCTGAATGAATAATATGTTTAAGAGGAATAAAAAATGAGTGAAGAAAAGACAGAGTCACAGGATGCGGCAGGAGCTGATGACTGGGCTGCAGCAATGGCAGAGCAAGTTGATAGCGAGCAGCAGGCTACCCCTGTAGAGCAAACAGAAGCTGCACAGGATAGCACAAGGCTAAAAGAGAAAGCCGATGATTACGAACGCGCTGCTTTTAAAGATTTAAATGGTAATGGCAATCAGTTAACCCATAATCAGTTAACAGCAGGAGAAACAAACCTGGATGTGATTCTTGATATTCCAGTAACACTGTCTATGGAAATAGGCCGTACAGAATTGCCAATACATAACTTATTGCAGCTTAATCAGGGTTCTGTAGTTGAACTCGACCGCCTTGCGGGTGAACCACTGGATGTATTAGTTAATGGTACGCTGATCGCCCATGGTGAGGTTGTAGTGGTAAATGAAAAATTTGGCATTCGTTTAACCGATGTGATTAGCCCAGCGGAACGAGTTAAGAATTTAAAGTAAAACATGGTAATGACATGAAACACCTAATCAATAAATTTTACTGTTTGTGTTTTTTTATTTTATTAATGCCAGTAAAAGTTTTTGCAGGTGAAGAAAATATCTCACCTACATCAGTAATCAACACAGGTCAAATGAGTGGCGGTTATATGCTTCAACTGGTACTGGGTTTGGTTATTGTGCTTGCGTGTATCGTTGTCCTGGCATGGTTAGCGAAACGCATGAACCGTTTACAGTCATCAACGGGGGACATGTTAAAAATAATAGGCGGCATAAATGTTGGTAGCAGGGAAAAAGTTGTTTTATTGCAGGTGGGTTCGGAGCAGTTATTGATTGGCGTATCACAGGGTAATATTAACAAGCTCCATTTATTAGAAGCACCGCTGGAAACGCTGGTTAACAATGCTGATACTGCTGCTGGAGAAGGGGCACGAGCAGGGACACCACCAAAAACATTTTCCCACAGTTTATCGGAAAAAATTAGCGAGGCGATTGGCAAGAAAAATAGCTTGTCAGAGAAACTTGCTAATCAGCGAACAAACAAAAAATAATGTTTATAAAAATACAAAATTTGTTGCAATGTTTGCTGAAATCACGAGTAACATTATTGTTTTGTTTGTTGTTGCTACCTTTGCTGTTACTACCAATTGGTAATGTGTGGGCAGCACAGGGACTTACCGCATTCACCATGACACCTACTGCAGATGGTGGTGAAACTTATTCCGTTACCATTCAAATTCTTGCCCTGATGACGGTGCTAAGCTTATTGCCAGCTGCACTGATTATGACAACTTCATTTACACGCATCATTATTGTGTTGTCTATCTTACGTCAGGCATTAGGTACATCACAAACACCTTCAAATCAGATTCTTCTAGGTTTAGCCCTGTTTTTAACCTTTTTTATTATGGCACCGGTTTTCACTAAAGCATACGATGCCGGTGTGAAACCGTATCTTGACGATCAAATGAGCTCTGAAGTTGCCTTTAAGGAAGCCTCTGAGCCTTTTTATGAATTTATGCTTAACCAGACACGTGAAAAAGACTTGATTATGTTTGCTGACATTGGTGGTTATGGTGAGCTGGATCCTGGTGAAAAAGTGCCGTTTTCATTATTACTTCCCGCTTTTGTTACTAGTGAATTAAAAACCGCGTTTCAAATTGGTTTTCTTATTTTTATTCCTTTTTTAATTATCGATATTGTTGTTGCCAGTATATTGATGTCTATGGGCATGATGATGTTATCTCCAATGATGATTTCATTACCGTTTAAATTAATGTTGTTTGTATTAATTGATGGCTGGTCATTGATTATGGGAACCATGGCATCGAGTTTTTATGTATAGGGTGTTTTTCCGTTTCTTCTGCAAATTAACGCGAGTAGTAGTGCATGGATGCACTGTTTACGAACCTAAGGACGGAGTAAACGCAAATATTAAAACAATAAAAAGTTTTACTCGTTCCCACGCTCTGCGTGGGAACGCATGTGCAAGGTTAGGACGGAATATTGGTAAGTCAAGTTAAATTGGTATGCGTTCCCACGCAGAGCGTGGGAACGAGAGTTAAAGTTTTTATTTGCGT
>JAFLJY010000161.1 GCA_022712755.1 Gammaproteobacteria bacterium | reverse complement strand
TTCCATCACGGTATCTATGCGGTGCGGATTTACATCGATAATGATGTCCACCACGGCGCAGCCTATCTTGGCACCCGCCCGACCTTTGATGATGGTCACCCGGTGCTCGAAACCTTCTTGTTCGATTTTAAAGAAGATATTTACGGCAAGGAAATCCATATTGAGCTGATCGATTTTATCCGTGAAGATATTCGCTTCAGGGATGAAGAGGAATTGAAAAATAATATGCGCAAAGATTGCGAAAAAGCCCGCTCAATCCTCAAACAGATCGAACGGGCTGATCCCATGTTGCAATTTCCCCTCGGCAAGGCACGAAATGTGCCCATTAAGCTTGCCAGCCACTAGCGGTATATCTCACTTTGATATTAGATCATCATCCCTCCCGCTCCCCGGACAAGGTTGAGGAGCTTTACGACGAAAGCGCAGAGCCGGGGTCCAGGAGCACCAAATTCCAACACCCTGCTAGAATCCCTGGGCCCCGGCTCGGCGTTTAGTCGCCACTGCTCCTCAACTTGTCCGGGGAGCGGATTGCAGGAAAAATAGCCTGTCATTTAAGCGAGGCACACCACTAGCGACGCCAAAGCGCCGGGATCAACAGCATGAAGTAACACAACAAGGCCACTTCAAATCTTTTTGGATTAACAATGTCGCCAAGGATCGGCACATTGAACCCCAGATATTTTCCGGCAATAATAGTTCCAACAAGCACCATTGATATGATGCTCAACACATAGGCCATAGATCGAGACATGGATTTTCCCTTCCTCAAAGTTTGTTTTTTTAAGTGATTGAACAGGGCCATCGATACGAGCCAAAATCGCTTTGCAAAGCTGGCATTTCTCGTAAATTCATCCCCACCCCCAGCATCTCCTCCCCCTTCTGTGACAGAAGTGCTGGATTTACCCCTACACTGTTGCTACTAACAGCGCAACTTGACCCCAATATAAGCGAACCAAGAAATGGCCGATAAAAACGACAACGACGCACGAGATTGGCGCGAGACCCTGTATTTGCCCAAGACGGATTTTCCTATGAAGGCCGGTCTGCCCCTGCGCGAACCAGAGCATTTGCAGCGCTGGGCCAATATGGACCTGTACAAAAAGCTGCGGGAAGCTTCAAAGGGCCGTGAAAAATATGTGCTGCATGATGGTCCCCCTTACGCCAATGGCAATATCCATATGGGCACCGCGCTCAACAAAATTCTCAAAGACATCATCACGCGCTCGCACCAGATGATGGGCTATGATAGCGATTATGTACCGGGCTGGGATTGCCACGGCCTGCCGATCGAATGGAAGATCGAAGAAAAATATCGCCAGAAACAAAAGAACAAGGATGATGTGCCGGTCATCGCCTTTCGCGGCGAGTGCCGGGATTTTGCGACCGGCTGGATCGACATTCAACGCGAAGAATTCAAGCGCCTTGGCGTGATCGGTGATTGGGACAATCCCTACACCACCATGGCCTTTGATGCGGAAGCTGTGATCGCTGGCGAGTTGATGAAATTCGCCATGAACGGCACGCTCTATCAAGGCTCAAAACCCGTTATGTGGTCTGTGGTCGAGCGCACCGCGCTGGCCGAAGCCGAAGTGGAATATGAAGAAAAGCAAAGCCCGACGATCTTTGTGAAGTTTGCCATTGCGAATGGCGGCGATGATTTGAAGAATGCAAACGTTATCATCTGGACAACCACACCGTGGACGATCCCCGGCAACCGCGCTATCGCCTTTTCCAGCCGCATCAATTATGGCCTCTACGAAGTCACCAAAGCGGCAGAGGACAATTGGAGCAAGCCGGGCGAAAAACTGGTGCTGGCAGATGATCTGGCTGAAAGCCTGCGCGAAGCCGGACGCATTGAGGAATGGAAACGCCTTGGCGATGTAAAGCCGTCGGATATTGAGGCTTGCGACCATCCCTTCCATGGCGATGGCTATGACTTCGAAGTCCGACTCTATGAAGCTGATTTCGTCACCGCTGACACCGGCACGGGCTTTGTGCATGTCGCTCCAGGGCATGGCGCCGATGACTATAGCCTCTATGAAAACAACGCCGCCTCTTTCGCTGACGCTGGCATCCCCGAAGTACCGCACACAGTGCGTGCTGACGGTTTCTATTATGACGATGTCGGCATCTTTGGTGGCGACGAAAACGTCCGTGTGATCGATGACAAGGGCAAATGGGGCAAGGCCAATGACCAGGTCATTGAAGAGCTGATGAAACGCGACGCGCTGGTGGCACGCGGGCGTATCAAGCATGACTATCCTCATAGCTGGCGCTCGAAAAAGCCGGTGATCTTCCGCAATACACCGCAATGGTTCATCGCTATTGACGAACCACTTGACGGGGATGCCAAGGACACTATTCGCGCCCGCTCCCTCAAGGCCATCTCGGACACCAAGTTCACGCCAGAGCGCGGCGAAACACGTTTGCGCGGCATGATCGAGAACAAACCCGACTGGGTGATCTCGCGCCAACGCGCCTGGGGCGTACCCATCACTGTGTTTATGAACGAGCAAGGGGACTATATTCCTAGTAGCTCGTTTGAGAAAAGTGATGAACTGATCAAGCGCATCAAGGACAGCTTTGAACAACATGGCGCCGACGCCTGGTTCACCGAGGGTGCCAAAGACCGATATCTGGACCGGCTCGTCGACAATCCCGGTGACTGGACACAGGTCACCGATATTCTAGATGTTTGGTTCGATAGCGGCTGCACCCATGCCTTTTGCCTTGAAGATGGCGAAGCGAGCGGCAAATGGGATCTCAAATGGCCTGCCGATGTTTATCTCGAAGGTTCCGACCAGCATCGCGGCTGGTTCCATTCGTCCCT
>JAFLJY010000160.1 GCA_022712755.1 Gammaproteobacteria bacterium | reverse complement strand
GCTTCGTAGAGGAATGGTAGTGGTTCGTCGTTAGCCGCTGCGCGTTGGATGTGTTTAAGCGTTGATGTTGCGTAGCGTTGGGATTGTTCAGCGACACCACCGAGGTTTTTGCCTTCTCGTTTGGCTTCGATGATGCCGCAGGCTTTGCCATCGACAAATAACATGTAGTCTGCTGCACCGGTGCCGGTATCCATTTCGCGGACGGCTACACCGAGAGATTGGTACAGGTTTAGTTGCTTTTTATCCTGGATGACCCAGCCAGCCGCGATGAGTTTTTGGTCGATCTCTTCGCGGCTTTCGGCTTCAAGTTTAGTGGATTCGGGTGACATCAATCTTATGTAAGCTACTGCACCAATGTGGTGAGAGTAATATCCATTACTTTTACAATTGTTATAATTTTTTTATCATCCTATCATTGATGTACGCATAGATGTAATTGGATGCATATCCATACATACAGATTTTTAGCCCGTGATTTTTTCACTCTTAGTTAAGGGCACCTCTATTAATTCATGATATTTGCTATGCGCAACACCGACCCATAAGCGAGCCAAATGAATTACTGATGATGAAATATGCTGTAACTGTTTGAAATAAATGGTGGTCATGGGTGGACTTGAACCACCGACCCCGGCATTATGAATGCCGTGCTCTAACCAGCTGAGCTACATGACCTTGATAGAATCGCTAATAGTAAAAAGTTCGTCCGACTGGACTTGTTTTGAACCTTTTATGAAGGGCGGGAATTTTCCCGTTTTATTGGGCTAATGTCAATGTTTATGGACGTATAATCCTTCAATTACAAAGCACTTCCCGTATTCTGTCATCTCGTACAGAAATAGGCTTGCACCGTGCATTTAAGACCTTTCCTGTATAGAGATGACAATATGAGTTATACGTTAAAGCGAAAGTGCATGACATCACCGTCCTGTACGATGTAGTCTTTTCCTTCAACGCGTAATTTACCGGCTTCCTTTGCGCCCTGCTCGCCCTTATTATCAACAAAATCCTGATAAGCGATGGTTTCTGCGCGAATGAAGCCTTTTTCGAAATCGGTGTGAATTACGGCTGCGGCTTTTGGTGCTGTGGCGCCGATGGCGACGGTCCAGGCGCGCACTTCTTTTGGCCCGGCGGTGAAATAGGTTTGCAATCTTAACAGGCTATAACCAGCCCGGATAACACGGTTTAAACCTGGTTCATCCAGTCCTAGCTCGTCAAGAAACTCTTTGGCCTCAGAAGCTTCCAGTTCGATTAATTCTTCTTCTATAGCGGCACATACGGCGACAACAACGGCACTTTCACCTTCTGCACGTTGTTTCACGACATCCAGATAAGGATTATTCTCAAAACCGTCATCACTGACATTGGCAATGTACATGACTGGTTTTACTGTTAATAAATGCAGGTCATAAAGTGCCTTTAAATCATCTTCGCTCAAATCCATTGAACGAACGGGTTTACCTTCATTTAGATGCGCAGAGACTTTTTCCAGTAAGGCAAATTTCGCTTTGGCATCGGCGTCACCACTCTTGGCAACTCGTCCGACTTTGTCTGCCGCTTTGTCTACAGATTCAAGATCAGCCAGTGCCAGCTCGGTATCGATGATGTCGATATCGCTGATTGGATCAATTTTGCCATCAACATGGATGACATCGTCATTATCAAAACAACGAACCACGTGCGCGATAGCATCTGTCTCACGGATATTGGCAAGGAATTTATTACCCAGGCCTTCGCCTTTTGAAGCACCGGCAACCAAACCGGCAATATCAACAAATTCCATCGTGGTGGGTACAACACTTTTAGGCTGTACGATTTCTGCCAGTTTATCAAGACGGGCATCCGGCATGACCACCATGCCCACATTAGGTTCGATGGTACAAAACGGATAGTTTTCTGCCTGTATGCCTGCTTTGGTTAAAGCATTGAATAAGGTGGATTTACCGACATTGGGTAAACCAACGATGCCACATTTAAAACCCACTTGTTACTCCTGAATGTTCATAAAAACAAAACTATCCACAGATAAACGCAGATGAACACAGATGTTTAAAACAAAAAATACTTTATCTGTGTTTATCTGCGTTCATCCGTGGATATTAAAAAATGTTTTGCATATATTTGCGTTCATTTATGAAAAAAACTTACTTACTATGCAATACCTGCATTGCCTGCTCAAAGGCACCAGATGCTAAATCTGGTAATACACTAACGGCATCATCAATATCGCGGTCTATCAGGATACGCTCATCAACAGAGGGATTATGCAGAACATAATCAACAACCTGGTCTTTGCTGCCGGGATGGCCGACGCCAATCCGCAATCGATGAAATTCTTTAGAGCCTAGCTGATTAATAATGTCACGCAAGCCGTTATGCCCACCATGTCCACCACCGGTTTTTAATTTGGCGGTTCCCGGTGACAAATCAATTTCATCATGCACCACCAACATTTGATCGGCGGTGAAACGGTAAAATGACAACAGACTTTGCACCGCTTGCCCGCTTCGATTCATAAAGGTATCGGGTTTAAATAACCAGATATCTTTACCGTCGATGGATGTTTTTGCAACTTCGCCAAAAAACTTTTTATCGCCACGAAAAGTTGCTGAATATTTAGCCGCCACTTCCTCAATAAACCAAAACCCGGCGTTGTGCCGGGGTTTGCTGTATTTGGAACCGGGATTGCCCAGTCCGACGATAACTTTAAGGTCGATTGACCTAACTGCCATGACAATATTCGGCAGTGTTACTTGTCATCACCACTTTCTTCACTGGTTTCAGATTCAGGTGCTTCAGGTGCTTCAGGTGCGCCATCTTCAACTTCTGCAGTAACTTTACGAACGTGCATACCAACGACTGCTGTATCGTGCTCTTCACCTTGTTTTAGTGCCAGGACTTCAACACCTTTAGGCAGTTTCAGATCAGACAGGTGAACAACATCACCGACGTGCATTTCAGAAAGGTCAACTTCGATAAAATCAGGGATGTTTTTAGGCAGACATTCCAGCTCAACCTCGGTGACAACGTGATTGACAACACCATCTTCTGATTTAATGCCCGGTGATACATCTTCTCCGATAAAATGCAATTGTGAGAAAATATGCACTACTTTTTTCGCATCGACGCGAATAAAGTCCATATGCATTACTTCCATTTTATAGGGATGATGCTGGATATCGCGTATCAAAACGTCTTCTGCTTTGCCTTCAACATTTAATGACAACACTTGTGAATAAAAACCTTCATCAGGTAATTTGTGCTGAATATCTTTCTGCTGCAGAGTAATTGACACAGCGTCTTTGCCACCACCGTATACGATAGCGGGTAATGTATTTGCATGGCGCAGGCGGCGGCTCGCACCTTTCCCCTTGTCGCCACGCAATGTAGCATTTAATTCTAAACTCATGGTTTTCTCCAAATAAAAATGAAGCTTCATTCGCGACCAAATGAAGCGGGGTTTATTTAATTATGAATTATAAATTATGAGTTATGAATTAAAGTCAAAAGCAAAGACAAAAAACAACAACTTTATTATGAATTCATCATTCATAACTCATCATTCATAACTCATAATTAATCTATATACATCTCACTGACAGACTCTTCCATATGTATCCGTCGTATGGTTTCTGCCAACATCTCTGCCACCGATAACTGGCGTATGCGCTCACATTTCTGCGCTTCTTCAGACAGTGGTATGGTATTGGTCACTACCAGTTCATCCAGTACTGACTGCTGAATATTGTTAATTGCATTGCCGGATAAAACAGCATGTGTACAATAAGCCGAAACACTGATTGCACCATGATCTTTTAAAGCGCCAGCTGCTTTACATAATGTACCTGCGGTATCGACAAGATCATCGACAATAACACAATTTTTGCCGTCCACATCACCGATAATATTCATCACCTCGGACACATTGGCTTTGGGTCGGCGTTTATCAATAATTGCCAGATCGGCATCACCCAGGCGTTTTGCCAGCGCTCTGGCTCTGACTACACCACCCACATCAGGAGAGACTACCAATAAG